>JAOUNV010000065.1 GCA_029880775.1 Nitrospinota bacterium
TTATTCGATACAGCCAAACCGCCCTCCGGCCATGGCCGACCCAGGCGCGGATGCGTTCTTGGCGGCTGCGATGAAAACCGGGCTGAGCCTAAGCGGAGGGGGCGCCAGGGGCCTTTCCCACCTAGGCTCCATGGATGAGCTGCAAAAAGCTGGAATCAAAATTGACATGGTGGCAGGATGCAGCGTGGGCGCCTTGCTGGGCGCCATGTACGCCGCCGAGCCGGATGCGGAAACGGTCCGGGAAAAGATATTAAAGCAGATCGGCAAGGAGGATGGCCAAATCATCCCGGTGGAATACGTCGATGAAGACACCAAAGAGGAGCGGAGGAGCGTATTCCGGAAGGTGGCCGGCTCCCTGCGAAAGTCCATTTACTACGGCATTTCCCTGGCCCAGATAGCCCACCTGGCCACCAGCAAGCTCACGGAAACTTTCGCCAACCTGCTCCCCGATGTGGATATTCAGGACCTGGAGCTCCCTTTCGCCTGTAGCGCCACAGACCTGAACAGCCAGCAACCACACTACTTCACCAAAGGCCCGCTTATCGAAGCCGTGGCCGCCTCCTGCTCTATTCCCGGGTTGTACCAGCCAGTACAAAAAGATGGGATGGCGCTGGTGGATGGGGCATGGTCCGCCCTGCACCATGGAAACCAGCTGCGGGCCATGGGCGCAGACTTCGTCATCGCGGTGGATATACAGCACGAAATCCGGGATAACGAATTGATAAACGGTCTCGACGTTGTGGTCCGCTCCAACATGGCCGCGCGGATCGTGCTCTCGCAGATCCAGATCAGGGAAGCGGATGTGGTAATCCGGCCAGATATATGCCACATCAACTGGTGGGATTTCAGTTCCTCCGCATCCTGCATAGTGCTGGGCAAGGAGGAAGCGGAGCGCCAGATGACGGAAATCAAGCGGAAAATCAGGCGCCGAAAGATCAGGAAGTTTTTCCTGCGCTAGGCCGTACAGAAGCCGCAGGTTTACCCGCCAAAAGATATACCCGGTTGAACTCAAGCTCCATCCTGCCCCCGCCAGCTTCCGCCAATATGACAAAATGCCCCATGACGATTTCCCGGAACGCCTCCTCGTAGTCCACATCAAAACCGCCTGGATAGAACGTGGGATTCAGATATCCCGCCGCCGCGCCAGACTCGAACACACCCATAGCTTCCTCTGCGGTATTGGAGGTAACGGTCCTCTCAATTGAGCAGCCATTAATGATGAATCCAGCAGACTCAAACAGGCGCTCGTAAGCTTGCGTATGTTCCAGAAAGAACCATGGATTTTCAAAACCGATGAAAGTATTCCTGGTCCGTGGAGAAGCCGCCACCTTGCTGACAGCCTCCACCATCTGGGGGCTGTAGCTGGATGTGGCGGGAGCCTGGATCCCAATCCGTCCGCCGGGCCGCAAGGCCTTCAGGCACCTGGCCAGTGTTGGCGCGGGGTCCTTAAACCACTGGAAAGCCGAATTGCAGAATATGACATCGAATTCCCCGGCAAAGCTCAGCTCTTCCCCCTTTGCCGCTATGAACCGGATATCCAGCCCGGCGCAAGATTCCCTGGCCGTATGGATCATCCCCGCAGAGGGATCCAGGCCGGTCACTCGCCCTTTTGTCTGGACACGGATTCTTTTGGTCAGGGCGCCAGTTCCACAGCCCAGGTCCAGAACATCCTCCCCTCCGCTTATGGCAAGTTCATCGAAGAGCTTTTCAGACGCCGCCTTCTGCACAAGTCCGCGCCGGTCGTATTCGCCAGAAATCCTGGAAAAGTCGGAGCCGCTCATGCCGGGGCCTTCCTGGCTCTTTTCATGCTATACACACAGCCGCAATAATCTTGTCGATACATCCCGTTCTGCCTCGCCTTCGCCATCGACAACTTGAACCCATCCTTCTTTTTGAAGTCAGCTTCGATAAAGTCAAGCCCGGTGTCTTCTCCCAACTTCATCCCTACGCGATTTATCACCGCCGCATCTTTGTGGGGCGACACAGACAGAACCGTGCCGAAATATGAAACCCCCAGTTCCACCGCCTTGGCGGCTGCTTGGGAAAGCCTGGCCTCAAAGCACACTTGGCAGCGCGCGCCCCGCTCCGGCTCCCCCTCCAGCCCACTGGTTTTCTGGAACCATTCCTCCACATCCGGCGCCTCCTCCATAAAGCATAGCCCCTCTCTCTGGGCCCAGGTTTTCGCCTCGTCCCGTCTTTTGGCGTATTCCTCCGCCGGGTGGATATTAGGGTTATGAAAGTAAAGGATGAGGTCATATTCCTCCTCCAGTTTCCTCGTCACATACGCCGAGCATGGTGCGCAGCAAATGTGTAGCAGCAGCCTCGGTTTATCCGTGACTCCGGAGGAGGGGCGCTTTTCTTCCTTTTCCATAAATTCAAGTATATATAAAAACCGGGAGGCATGCATGGCCTGTCGCCAAACAACACACCTTGCCGAAAAGAAGGCATTTGGAGTAAGTTACTCAGACGCGGCAATATATAAGGGATGAAACAGATGAAATCGAAAATAATTTTAGTTATGTGGCTGAATATCATACTAGCCAGCGTCATGCTTCCGGGCCGGGCCGGAGCCTACTCCGTCACCCTTACCAAACAGGATATCCAGGCTCAGGTGGAGCAAAACTTCCCCGTGAAGGAGAAGAGCATGTTCTCCACCCTGACGCTGCGGAACCCCAGGGTAGAACTGAAAGAAGGAACCGAGAGAGTGGGGCTGGTTGTGGATGCGGTGGTGACAGCCCTTGGAGACATCAGGACCGATGGTGTGGTCCATATGGACGGTGCGCTGCGCTATGTTCGGGAAAAAGGTGAGTTTTTACTAGTCGACGCCATAGCCCGTAAAGTGGAAATCGATGGAGCTTCCGAGATGGCGCAGCGAACGGTGGCGGATCTTATCACGGTAGCTCTTCGAGATTATTTCGAAAAGAACCCGATATACAAGTTCGATCCGAAGGACTTGACCCAAATGATGATCATGAGCGCGCTAAAGTCTGTGGAGGTGAGTGACGGAAAGCTGGTAATTGAATTCGCCATGCCTTACTAGCCCCCGCTTCCCAAGAAGCTCTGGATTGGCTTGAACCTGACTGGGGTGGCGCCTATACGAACACTGGAAGGATGATCCTGGTGGTAGTCCCCCTGCCAGCGCCATCGCTCCTCAGGTCCAACGAGCCGCCATGATACTCCACGATCATGCGGGTGATGGTCAGCCCCAGCCCCATGCCGCCCCCCTCGAACTTGTATCTACCGGTGGAGTGGAAACTGGGGCTTGATGGAGAGAAAAACGGCTCGAATATCTGCTCCAGCGTCGTGTCGGTCATCCCCCTCCCCTCGTCATGGATTCCGATCTCCAGAAGAGTCCCCTCAAGCTTGGCCGCAATGGTCACTTCCTTTCCATCAGGAGTGTATTTGATGGCGTTGGAAAGCACTTCGTCGATGGCCTGCTGCATCAGGTCCTGCTTCCCAAAAAGCTGGGCCTTGATGGGGATAGAGCCCACGTTCAGATTGATTTTCACATCTCTGCCCTCCTGCCGACTTTCGTCTAAGGCGCTTTCCACGCTGGCGCTTAGCACCGGCTGGATGAAGATGTTTCTGCCAGTTTCCTCCACTTTGTTAAAGCTTAGGTGGGCCAACAGGTTCGTCGCGCTTTGCACCCTTTGCAGGTCGTTGTAGGAGGAATCCAGCGCCTGGACAATTTTGCTCAGGTTTTCATCCTCCTGGTTCTGCTTCAGCATGCCGGACATTAAAGTTCGCACGAACCCCAACCTTTGAATAGGAGTGGCCAACTCGTGGGAGGTGACAGAGGTGAAATACTCGCGGGCCTTGGTGAGCGAGGAGATGAGCGTAACGTCACTTTTTATCGCTATGAAATTCATTATTTTGTCATCCGAGTCGAAGATAGGAGAGATTGTGCTCTCCTCTTCGTACAGCGCGCCGTTTTTCTTCCGGTTGATGAAATGGCCGCTCCACACCTTCCCGCTTTTTATGGTATTCCACATTTTTTTGTAGAACCTGGCGTTATGCTTGCCGCTCTTGATGATGCTCGGCTTTTTCCCCAGCACCTCCGTCCGGGTGAAGCCAGTGATCTTGACGAACGCCGGATTGACATACTGTATGTTTCCCTCCGGATCGGTGATCATGATCGAATCTCCCGCCTGCTCCACTGCGGCGGTCAGCCGGTGCAGCTCATCTTCCGATCTTTTATATGTCGCCTCGGTGACGCTCAATCCTTTTTCGATCTTGCCCACGGATAAAAACAATACGCCCAAGAGCACCACACCGGCGATCATGGAAATGATTCCAGACTTCAATATGGTCTTGCGCGAAGCGCCCAACATCGCGGTCACGTCTCTGGCCACCGCTATGGCTCCGGCCTGTTTATCCCCCGAAACCATGATGGGAAAAACACTACCCATGAACGTAAAATCCCCGGAGGTGAACAACTGGCCCCGCCTGAGGGAGCCGGAGCCCCCCGCATCTATCATCTCCGGCAGGGCGGAGCGGGCGGCCTCCGATGAGGCGTAGGACAGCGCGTATTTATCAGTCAACCCCCAGCCGCTTTCCCCATGGGCGCCTCGTTTTTTATCCCAGGCCTCCTTGCTTAAAGTGTCCTTTACCACCAAAAGATAAAAATCAAGCCCTAGCACCTGTTTAATGTTGGCGCCAAGGCTGTATATGTTTTTCTCCAGTTCGATATACCCTATCAGCTTGCCATCCTTCAGCCACGGCTGGCTCATGCGTAGCCATATTTCGCCAGCGCTATCGGGGTTTAACCCCCAGGCGGACGCCTGTGTGGCCTCAGATTGCAACAGGATAAAGTTCTGCTCCACACCAGAGTTTGTCTCCGGCTCATGAGCGCTCAGGATGTTCCTCCGGCGGGCGTCGTGGAAATATAGGTGGCTGATATGGTGATCTTCCTTGAGCCTTCCCAGCACCGAAGCGGCTATTTTGCCCAACGCCGCCCCGTCTTTTTTCTCCAGCGCGGTTTGCAGGCTTTGGTTAGACATCATCGCCGCTATGGCCACGCCCATGGACTGCGCGTCCTGGAGCAGCCATTGGCTGATCATCTTCTGTGACGTATCGAAAAGGCGCGCTGATTCATTCGCAAGTTTATCCTTCTCCAGCCCAAAAACCTGGTACACCAGAAGCCCGAATACCAAGGCCAGGCCTAAGGCAAGCGGAACCAGAGAAATCTTGCTTATTCGCTTATCGCTCATATCAAATTGTAACTTTTCAATCCCGTTTACAGAGTTGGAATTATATCATTTCCGACACATTTTCAAAGCTTTATTCTTCAATTTCCCATTCGGCTCCAAGCCTATTTTCTCCCTTGCGCCCAGAGTGGGTGTATATCTCCACCCTCACCCCATCCGTCCATAGTGTTACCTCCCCATCCATGTCTGTCCGGAACACTGTCACCCCCCTGTTCTCCAATCTTTGGATCACATTCCGGTTCGGCTGCCCATGGCGGTTTCCCTTCCCCACGCTTATCATCGCAAACTCCGGATCCACCGCCTCCAAAAACTTGCTGGAACTGGATGTAGCAGAGCCATGGTGGGGAATCTTCAAGACCTGCGCACGAATATCCGCGCCGGTGGATACCAGCCATTTCTCAACTGTGCTGTCTATATCGCCCGACAGGAGGATTGAAACCTTTCCATACGAGACTTTTAAAACCAGCGAACGGTTGTTCGAGCTGTCAGGATATGGCAGATGGCCCCGGGGAGGATTGAGAACGGTTATCAAAGGTCCCCGCTCAAACTTCACTGTCTCCCCTGCGGCCAGCGGCCTGTATACCCCCCTGACGACAGCCCATCCCCGTAAAGCGGCCATGGCCGGCTTGGCTTTTGGTCCGTTAGCGAAATAGACTGCCCGAGGGGGAATTCTGTCAAAAAGGCCCATTGCGCCACCGATATGGTCATAATCACCATGGGTGGCGAAAAACGCGTCGAGCCCGCTCTTGCCCATCCGCCAGACCGCTGGCGCCACCACCATTCGCCCCACGTCAAACGACGGAGAAGAGCGCCCCGCGTCCACCACCGCCACCCCTCCGGGCCAGGAGATAAGGGCGCTGTCACTCTGCCCAACGTCCAAAATTCTGATCGTCATCCCCTCTTCCAGCTGTCTTGCCGCATAACCGCCTGCCGCAATGGTTACCGCCAGCAGAAGCGACACTCCCACCCGTCTATTCCTGGCGGCGCCAGGCCGCAAAATGATGAACAGAGCTACTGCAAAATAGAAAGCAGCATAAGCCGCCCCCGGCGCGGAGGAGAGGTATACGAAAGAAAAGGGGAGCTCCACCGCCCAATGTGTTATGGCGGTGATCAGATGGATCAGCCATCCGGAAAGCTGTATCAGCGGCGCCCAGTCTAGCAGCAGCCCGGCTATTCCCATCGGAACAGCCACCGAACCCAGAATCACCACCGGCGCATTAATCAGCGGCCCAACCAGTGATACAGTGTGAAAATGTGTCGCCACCAGCGGCCCGGAGCCGATGACTGCGAATACTGATATGGCCAGCGCTGAAGACAGCACAGGAAACCGGGCCATCGCCCTGGCGGCCCACCCCGGCGCCAGCCTCCGTAGCGGATCCTCCCTGGTGTCCGCATTCCAGCTATTGAAGTACTTCTCCAGAAAGATGGTGATAAAGAAAACCGCCGTAAAGCTCAGCTGGAACGAAATTGTGAACAGCGCCCCAGGTTCCATGATCAGGATCACCCCCATGGCTGCGGCGAAGGCCATATAAAACTCCCTTGGTCTCCCCAACGCCACCAGCGCCAGATAAGTCCCGATCATTATCCCCGCCCGCAAGGCCGACGCCGGCGGCCCTGTGTACAACACAAACAGCCAAACCGCTGGAAGAGTAAGGATCGCGGCCAGCCTGACTGGAACACCCGCTGACGCGAACCTTCGACTGACGGAATATATTAACGCGAACAGGAGCGCCTTGAACATAAAGAAGACAGCTCCCGCCACAAACCCCACATGCAAGCCGGACACCGCCAGCAGATGCGCCGTCCCCCCCCTGGAAAACACTTCGCGAAGCGGAAGATTCACCAGCCCCTGGTCACCAGTCAACATCGCCTTTGCCGCAGCCAGGGTGTCCTGATCGTCAATGAGCCTTGCCAGCCGCGCCCCCGCCCTGCGCCTGGCTTTTTCCATTACCCTAGCCACAGAAAGCTTCCGGTCAATCAGCTTCGTTCCGGCCGTTTTCCGGGCGATCACCCTCCCGGCGATTCCCTTGTCCCGCATATATTGTTCATAATCCCAGCCTCCCTTATTCCGGAACCCGTGGATCGGCAATAATTTGGCGCGCTGTATATAAAAGACATCCCCCGGCGAGGCATGGGCCAGCGGATGGGAATGCCTGAAATATCCCACGACCCGGACATTGACATCCACTCCCCCGATATTTTTGACCAGAAGAATGACACGGACGTTTCTAATCCTCTCCGAATCGGCAGTGACCACTTCCACTTCCATGGATGTGGACTTGCCGAAAAGCCCCGCCCGAGCCAGGACCTGCGCAGGATCATCGACATCATGAGCAATTATTAACAAAGCGCCCATCACCAGGGACACCGCCATCAGCGCCCCCACTCGCCTTCCCGCCAGATATATGGTGGCGGCCACGCTGAAAGCCGCGATTCCCGCCACAGCCGGGTCCAGCACATAAAATCGCCCCAGCGCTATCCCCGTAGCCAGGGCGAATACGGCAGACATCCCAGGCCTGGCCTTTATGACGTTTTGGATATCCTGCGCCACACTCTTTCGCCTGTTTCTCCAAAGGTTTGTAGAAAGGGAATCGAATTACCTTATAATAAACG
>JAOUNV010000424.1 GCA_029880775.1 Nitrospinota bacterium
TCTGGTCGAATTTGAGTGTGAGCTCATATCCCGCCAGTTTGCCAAATTCCAGGCTGACCATCCTGTTGTCGAGCCCCAGGTCTTTGCCTTCCAGCTCCAGGTAGAAAAGATCCTTGTCGAACTCCAATTCCAGATCGCCCACAAGGAACGTCCCCTTGTCGTCCACTCCGCTGTATTTGCCGTAGTGGGCGGCTACATGGTCGATATCGAAATTCTGGGCGCCGAGAGTGATTGATCCTTCCAGGTCACCTTCGGCCAATGCGGCTTGTGGCCATCCCACCGCAAGGGTGAACGAGACAAGGAGCGCCAAAAGCGGCCACAGAGGCGCTCCCACGATCATTCCGGCCCGCTCCAGGCTCTTGCTCCTGGTGAAAGGGCTAAAATATAAACTTTTCATGGTAGCCTCCTTATCGTGTAAATCTTGGTCCTGACGGATGGTTGGAGCCATGCACCTGCGGATGGCAGTTAGCGCATCCCCTGTAGATCTGCTGCTTCGCCGCGACGGCGTTCATCGGCAACCCCGACCCGGTGTAAAGCGTGCTCGGGTGGTAGTTGGCGTTGTGACAGGTCTGGCAAAGGTACGGCTGCTTGAGCTTCAGCATGCTTTCATAGTTGGATCCGTGAGGATCGTGACAATTGCCGCAGTTTTCGCGCACTGGCGGATGCTCCCACAGCAACGGGCCACGCTTCTCCGCGTGGCAGGAGTAGCAGTTTTCGTTGACGCTACCCTGGATCAGGTTCGCCGGACCCTTCCCACCATGCGCCGCATGGCAGTCCACGCAGGTCATTTTTCCCTCGCGCACCGGCATGTGCGAAGTGCGCATCATGGACGCCCGTTTCTGGACGTGGCAGTTGGCGCAGACTTCCGTGGAGACTTGCACTTGCTCCGGAAGCCGCCTTGTCTGGCGCTCCAGCTTTACTGGCGCAGCGGCCAATTTGCGCTGGTGACAGTCTAGGCAGCTTAAATCCGCGCTTTCATGGACGCTGCCCCGCCAGTGGCCCATGTTTTCCGTTCCAAAATGGCAGGTGATGCAGATGGCTCTCTCCTCCGCCGGAGTCAGGCCGCCATCCTTGGAGAATGTTACAATCAGGTTCAAGTCCACCGGGGCGGAGCCAGGATCTGATTTGGCTTTGGCGTCGTTGATGTGGCGCAAGCCGTCACCATGGCAGGCGTCACATCCCGAGGCCTGAAGCTCATTTTGCGGATTCTTCGTAAAGACCTGTCCGTGCTTTGTGGGAAGCCACTTTTCAATGTAGTCCTTGTGGCATTTCCCGCATGATTTTACGGCTTTCTGGGCGTCATCTGCGGTAACCATCCCCCAGGCCGTCGGCGGCGCGACCCCAAGGATGAACACCAAGGCGACTCCAAACAGTAAAGCCTTCCTCCAGGGATTCATCGTTTCTCCTCCTATACGTATGATAAACAGTAACGGGAAAAAAGGAAGCGTATGGAAAAAGAGGCGCCGACTTATCGGCGCGCTCGCTGTTCATCGGAAGGTTTGAAATACAGAAATGCGGGAAGAACGGAACTCGGGATCGAAACGCCCTTGCGCCACCCCAGTGAGAATGCTCCTCTGTCCACATGATACAAAGCCTTACTTTAGGCCCACCGGCCACCCAGCCCCAGCGCACTCCAACAAGAGGTAACATCCAGTAGCCCCCTTACATTCAATGTAGGTATCCTGGTTCGTAATATACAAATACTTCATTCAGATGTTTGAAATAATATTTGGTCACTTTTCAGTGTATGTATTGTTACACCGCCTCTTTCAGTGGGCGCAGGCGCCCATGCCGGTGCGCACGACCACTGCATCGTGATGATATTTCATGTGGCCATGCGCCCACTTTTGCGCCATCGCTGACTAATGCTTGAACAAAAGCTCATATTTCTTGTGCCAGGCCTTCTTCTCCTCCAGCCGCTCCTTGAAGTTGAATCCATATTTCGGATCAGACTTGGAGCTGAATAGTGAGTTTTCGTTATCATGGCACTTGCGGCACATTTCCTCCGTTGGTGGATAAATCTCGCCCAAAGCGGCGGCTTCCGCCACGGTGAAGGTTTCGTCCTTCTCCTTGTGGAGGACGCGGTACTTGCTGCCAGCCCCATGACAGGTTTCGCAACCGGATCCCTTCAGGTCATCTTTTACGTTATTGAGCGAGAACCCTCCCGGCTGGTTGAACCCGGTGGTGTGGCACGCCAGGCATTTTTCATCCTGGTCATAGTCCTTTTTGTAATCCAGGCCCAGATTTTTGAGCGCCCTGTTCTGCTTTCTAGATCTTTTAGATTTGAATAGCTGATCATAGGCGGTTCCATGTGCGGAGTCCGCCCAGTCTTTCATCTCCGTCTTGTGGCAATTGCACCCCTCGTTCCCCACATATTGCGGCGCGTCAGCCACGGATAATGTGGCCCAGGCCAGCGAAAGACTCAGCAACCCAAGCCATGTGAGTAATAATTTTCTGAACATGATCGACTCCTCCCTTTATTGTATTTGCTCATCGGGGCTAACACCGGGATTGTCCATTTGCGCCAACTCTTCCCCGGCTGGCCTGACACTGAGAAACCTTGTGATGATATAAAGCACGGCCAGCGGCAGAAGGGTGAAAATGATCGCTACCAATATTCCTTCCTTTTCCATCCATTCAGGATGAAATTCGCGGAAACCCACATAGCTTTTGGAGAACAACTGGCCGCCTATGACTATGTTCCACCGCATCATCCAAACCTCGAAGAGTAGATATATCGAAGCCACCGCGGACATCTTGGCGAAA
>JAOUNV010000425.1 GCA_029880775.1 Nitrospinota bacterium
AGCCAGTTCCTGCTCGGTGGCTTGCTCCACGATTCCATTGAATTCTTTTAATATCTTCACAGCCTTTTCCAGGGAGACCGGCTGGCCGATTTGGATGGCGCTGGCCAGAGTGGGCTGGGCCTGCACCGGCTCATAATCCTTCCAGCCGTTCTTGTAATAGCGGTAAAGCGGGTTGGCCTTTTCCGCCTGGGCGCACACTATTCTGGGCCGTTTATTGATGATACCCACCTGTTCCATCAGCAGGAATCCTTTGCCCAGCGCAGATACGTTGCCCAGGTTGCCCCCTGGTATCACCACCACATCTGGGGCTTGCCAATCCAGCTGCTGCACGATCTCCACGCTCACCGTCTTCTGTCCCTCTATCCGCAGGGAGTTTTTCGAGTTGGCCAGGTAGATGGTGTTATCAGCCGTCACCTGCTGCACGATCTCCATGCAGCCGTCGAAATCGGTATCCAGCGCCAGCACCAGCGCTCCATTGGCGATGGGCTGTATCAGCTGCTCCGGGGTCACTTTATCCTTGGGCAGGAAGACTATCGACTGGATATTGGCCGCCGCGCAATATGCGGCCAGGGCGGCCGAGGTGTCCCCCGTGGAGGCGCAGGCAACGGCGCGGATGTCGCCTCCGTCAGCCATGATCTGTTTTACCATGGAAACGAGTACCGTCATCCCCAGGTCCTTGAACGAGCCTGTGTGGCTGTTGCCGCAAAGCTTTATCCAAAGGTCCGGCAGGCCGATGGAGGAGCCGAGCCTGTCCGCCCAAAAAAGGTTCGATTCCCCTTCATACATGGAGACGATATTCTCGTCCGCCACTTCCGGGCAGACCCATTCCTTCAGCTTCCACACACCGGAGCCGTAGGGCCAGGTGTTGCGTCTTTTCCGCTCGTCGAACAGGCGCATCCATTGCGCGGCGGAGGTCTTGGTGATTACCTCTGTGTCGTGCGTCACCTGCAGCAGGGATCCGCATTTTTCGCAGTTATAGGCTATTTTCGTCAGCGGATATCTGCTACCGCACTTCGGGTTGAAGCACTCGAACCAGGCTTTATATGGCAATTTGAGCTATCCTGAAAAAAATGGAACGCATAATCGAAAGAAACTCCTTCTGAGAACCTAATGAAGTATATATTATCGGAACCTTAAGTCAATTTCACGCAAATGAATGATCATAAGCTAAAAAAAATAGATTTACCTTTCGCCCAGGTGATGGTTCTGCGCCCGGCGCCGGGGCTTTTCACATATTCCGTTCCGGAGCAATTGGACGTAAAGGCCCAGCCTGGTGTCCGGGTTGTGGTCCCATTCGGCAAGAGGTCTGTCATCGGCGTTGTGGCGGAGCGCGTCGAGACAACTGATATAGAGACCAAACCGATCCTGGACGCGCTGGACGAGTCTCCTGTCATGACCCCTGCCATGCTGGATCTGGTCCGGTGGACGGCTGATTATTACTTCTCCCCACCGGGGGAGGTGGCGGCGCTGGCCCTCCCCAGGACAGAGGTCAGGATAATGGCGGAAGTGGAGCTTGTCGCCATGCCGGAGAAGGAGGGGAAGTCGAGGGGGCATATGGCCCTGGTGGCCCTGGAGAGCAAGGGGGGGAAGCGAAAGCTCCACCTATTGGCCAAGGACATCGGTGTTACCCCCGGAGAGATAAAAAAGATTCTCTCCTCGGCCAATGTTCGCCCTTATGTAGTTCTCCATCAGACAGGTACGTTGATAAAAACGCCTGACGGATTGAACCAGGCTCCCCCGCCGGTACCGCCGGAGACAGTCACACTCAACGCCGAGCAGAAAGCCGCTGTGGCTATGATTGCGCCCGAGGTGGAAGATGGGGGGTTCTGTGTGACTCTGCTTCATGGAGTCACCGGCAGTGGGAAGACGGAGGTATACGCCGCTCTGGCAGCCCAGGCTCTGGCCTTGGGGAAAAGCGTCATTGTGCTGGCGCCGGAGATCGCCATAGCGGACATGCTGGCCCGCAGGTTGACACTGCGTTTGGGACGCGAGGCGCTGCTGTTGCACAGCGGGCTGACAGTCAAGGAGAGGACGGAGCGTTGGATCGCCGCCCGGAACCTGGAGCCTGCGTTGGTGGTGGGGGCTCGCAGCGCGGTGTTCGCGCCGGTCCGCAGGCTGGGCCTGATAATCGTGGATGAGGAGCACGACCCAACATATAAACAGAGCGAGACTCCCAGGTACAACGGGCGGGATGTGGCCATAAAGCGGGGACAGATAGAGAATGTGCCTGTGGCGATGGGGGCCGCCACTCCATCCATGGAAAGCTACCGAAACGCCGCCGATGGCAAATACCGGCTGGCCCGGTTGACATCCAGGATTGATGGTCGGCCAATGCCCACGGTGGAGGTGGTGGCTGCGGAAAAGGGAGAGCAGGGCCTGGGCCAAAGACTAAAGGACGAGATCGCCAATCGCCTGGAAGCGGGGGAGCAGGCGCTTTTGTTCCTGAACCGCCGGGGCACAGCCAGAGTGGTGGAGTGCAGAAGATGCGGCCATGTGTTCCAGTGCCGCAATTGCGAACTGTGCCTGGTGAGCCACACCGACCAGCGAAAACTACGGTGCCACACATGTGGATATGAAGAGCCCTCGCCGGATAGATGCCCCGAATGTGGCGGGGCGGAACTGCGCGAAGGGGGGGTGGGAACGAAGAAGATAGAAGAGGAGATTCGGGAGCTGTTCCCCACGGCTCGCACCGAAAGGCTGGACAGGGACACCGCCTCCAAAAGGACGGAGCCTGGGCGCATCCTGGCCGGTATGGAGGAGGGGG
>JAOUNV010000066.1 GCA_029880775.1 Nitrospinota bacterium
CGCCCGGATCTTGCGCCGCTCCCACCGCAGGGCTTCATTTCACCAGTTCCCTGCTGGATTCCATAAAAGATCGCGGTGTAAAGGTGGTGGAGATGACACTGCATGTGGGGCCGGGAACCTTCCGGCCGGTCAAGTGCCGCAATATAGAAGATCATCGCATGGACCCGGAATATTACGAGATTCCTGAGCGGACCGCCCGGATCGTAAACGAAACCATGGCAGATGGCGGCCGTGTGGTGACAGTTGGGAGCACAGCCACCCGCGCGCTCGAATCTTCCGTCGGCCCGGATGGGCGCCTGGTGGCCGGACGGGGGGAGACCAGCCTTTATATCACGCCCGGGTTCAGGTTCCAGATAGCCGGGGGGATGGTCACCAATTTCCACCTGCCCAAATCCACACTGCTGGTCCTGGTGTCCGCCCTCGCCGGAAGGGAGAAAATTCTGAACGCCTATGCCGAAGCTGTGAAAGAAAAATATCGCTTTTTCAGCTATGGAGACGCCATATTTATCGTATAGAGGAGAGGTGGCGTGACTATAAGAGAAAGATGGATCCACAACGTCCATGAGTTGGTCACAGGAGACGAGGCGCGGCGTAAAAGGATCGCCCCAGTGGCGGCGACCGTTTTGTTCGGTCTGGTGGCGCTTTTGCTGGTTCTGTCACTTATGGTCGATAAGTTCATCGGAATGGCGGGATTTATCTCCACGAACGCCGGGATTGCTCTGGGACTTCCATTGCTGCTGGTTGGGCTTTATTTCATGATGTGGTCAACGTTCACTTTCGCCGAATCGGGCGGAACACCGGTCCCCATAAACCCTCCGCAAAAGCTGGTGACGGCTGGGCCCTATGCGTATGTGCGAAATCCGATGCTCGCCGGAATCTTCTTCCTGCTCTTCGGGATCGGCTTTCTACTGACCTCGTTTACCATAGTCTTCGTTTTCACCCCTCTGTTCGTCGCGATGAACGTAGCGGAAGTGAAAGCTGTGGAGGAGCCGGAGCTGGAGATGCGGCTGGGGATCGCGTATCGCGAATACAGGGACCATACGCCGATGTTCATCCCCTGGCCGTGGAAGAAACAGAGCTGAGCCGGAACCCGATCACGACCAAGCCCAGACCGAACCTGGTGTGGGCTCTTTTTAAAGCAAAAGCACCGCCACCGCCAGGACGGTGGTGTATCCTCTTTTCACAACGGCGGTCTTCGTTGTATTCCTGGTTTTGACTATCTTGTTCGACATGCGGAACACTTCCTTGCGTTCGTCCCACGCCTTATCCTCGTCGAACTCTATGCCCAACGTGGAGGCCAGCATCGCCGCCGCCAGATCCTCGGCATAGTCACCGGCCAGTTGCTCGGTTTGGCCGAAGCCGTGGTGCTCACTTAGGTACCCGTAGCTGTCCTTGTCCGACGGGACGGCACAGCCGATGGAGGAGTGAACCAGCCTGTGCGGCTCGTTGCTTCCGGCTCTGGCCATGACGCAGAAAGTTATTTCACCAGGCCGTAACAGCTTCAGCCCCTCTTTGCGGGAGATAATCTTGCATTTGGGGGGCAAAATAGAAGAAACGTAGACCAAGTTGCATTTCTCTATGCCGGCGTCTCGCAGCGCCAGCTCGAATGAGCGCAACTCTTCTTTGTGGTTCCCCACTCCATTGGTGAAGAACATTTTCTTTGGGACAAAATTCATAGACATACGTAAGAACCAAATCCTTTATTAGCAATAGTCAATACGCCACCACGACACAGCCCGTGTATGCTTGACCTTTTTCCAAATTCAGTCAAGTAATTTACATCACTTTTTAATTCGTATCAATCATCATGTTTAGGGGAGGCTGCGATATCTTAAAAAATCTCTTTTCAAGGAGATTTTGGAATGAAATTGATCCGAGCTCCGGAATATGATTTTAACACCGCCTTGAACGACCCGATCATAACTTTCGACATCATCTTGACCGGAGTCAAATGCTCATCATCCGCCAACCAAACAGTCATGCTCCCTTTTCGACTGAAAATCCCTTCCGTCATAAGCTTGGGCTCCACCACTACCGTGTCCACCAGCCCCAATGGAAGCTCTATCCTTTCGCGACGCAGCACAAGCACCTTCAGCTTATAGCGCTGTTTGTCCTCAAAAATGGGGATCTCCAGCACCTGCCCCACTTTCAGGTTCGCTCCCATCCCCCGCAGAGCGTACAGGGCGGAGAAGGAATCCTGGCTGCTCTCATCTATCTCGAACTCCTCCGCCGGATCGTCGTCCACTTTATACAGCGCTTTGCGCTTCTCCTGGAAGAACTCGATGACCTTCTTCTTGCGGTATCTGTTCTCCGAAATTGACACTTCCACCTTGCGGGAAAAATTCCCCTTTACATCAAAATACGATACGGTCTTGTCGTCTACAGGATAAAGAGACCGCACCCACCCGGTGGACCTGGCGATAATGCGCAGAAGATAAACCTTCCTGTTCCGCAACTCGGTTTCCTCCGTTACGGAAAGCCTCCCTTCGCCTCCGATCAGCCCCATCCAGGATATTTCAAACTTAAGATCCTCCCCCGGCTGAAAAGGGAAGCTGTCCCCCGCGTGGGAAACAGGGGAAAAAGAAAAAGCCGCGATGGACAAAAGGAGGGTGGCCGCCATGAAACGTTTTCTTTTGGCGGAAGACAACGAAAGATCAGTCCCAGATCAGCAATATCGCTTTTTATTGTTCTTGGCGCGGACTATCTGCCAGAAATCTATCTTGGTATGCTTGTATATCGTGTCCACTTCCAGATCGGTGGTGGTTATTAGATCGTTGAGCGACATGTCCGTGCGCCACCCGAATTTGCGAAAGACAGGATCAAGAATGTTCTCCACCTTGGCCATCCAAGGCTTGCTGGAAACGAAATGGTTCACTATAACGAATGTGCCGCCAGGCTTGGTCACCCTTTTCATCTCGTCGATAACCCGGATCGGCTCCGGCACGACAGAGATGATATGAGTAGCCACGACATAATCGAATGTATCGTCTTCAAAATCGAGAGCGCAGGCGTCCATTTCTCGTAACGTCACGTTTGTAAGCCCAAGCTTCTCCACTTTCCGTTTCGCCTGGGCCAGCATGCTGGCGCTCAGATCCACACCGACAACATCGCAATGGCCGGGATAGAGAGGCAAGGAAAGGCCCGTGCCCACTCCCACATCCAGGATTCTGTCACCCGGTTTGAACATCACATCGTTAAGAGCTCTTTTTTGTCGTGGGTGGAAAAAGGACTTGAAAATGAAATCATAAACCCCGGAATACGCATGGTATATTTTCTTTATGCTTTCAGTCTCCATCCTGTAGTACCTCTTTTATCACTTTTTCGTTTCGCCAGACTTTTTGTTCAATATAGTTTCCCTTGCCCTCGTCGGCAAGCTCATCAGCCGCTTAAGTATTCCCTTCGCCCCATCGGCCAGGGCTTCCATCGAAACACTTTCTATGTCCGGATTATCAAGGGGCCCCTTGGCCCTAAAATAATAACCAACAAAGCTTTTGTCCGCTCCGGCGATCACATCGCCGATAACAGGTATGGAACTGATCACCCTGTCCACCGTGACGAAAGGCATCGCGCCGATCATCATGTCCACCTCATCTTCACCAAGATCGTGGCTGCCCACCGCGGACAGCCTTATCGCCTCGGAGTCCACAACCAGATCTTCCGTATACACCACTCCGGCGGCCAGATCCACCGATCCGGTTATGCTATCAAAGGGGAGCCCCTCAACACTCAGATCAGGAAGCTTAAGTTTAAAGTACTGCGAAACATTTAGCAAAGAAAAAATCTTCCCCAACAGGTTGAACCGTTTTATTACTCCATCTCCAGCGGAGATGTCCAGATGACCGTCAAGCGTACCCCGGACCTGGTCCCAGGTCCGTCCATGGCCATTCACCTCCCCCCGGATGTTCACCGGGCCAGATATCAGCCTCTCCTTCCCCTGCTCCCCCAAGCTCTCCATGGCCACATCTCGGACATTAACCTTCGACCTAAAATCTATAGCCTTTCGCAAATCAATGATTTGCGCCTCCCAGCTCCATTTGCCTCCATGCCCCTCGAAGGTGAAAGGGTACAAAGTGTACCTGCCATCCCCAAACTCGATCCTGGTGTCCAGGTTCTCGTATCTCAATGGCCCAAGTTCCCCTGAATCGGAGGATATTATTATCTCCCAGTATCCGTTAAAGAAACCCGGTTTCTTCTTCTCTCCAGGAGAGGGCGCTATTCCCGATCTATCCACACCCGTGGCGCCGGGTCGGTCCATCACCGCTGGGTTCGGATCGCCAAACAGGTCGTCCAAGTCCAGGGCATCGGTGGAGGCGTTGAGCTTGAATTCCGACCGGTCGCTCGCTTCCACCGAGCCGAACATGGTAAACCTGCCTTTTCCGAACATACCTGTCCCGCGCTTCAAAAATACCTGGTTGTTCACCAATTCAAAGTCACCATCGCATTCGCTGAAAATGGAGGAAAAGATCTTCAGCTTGAAAGTACCCTCGACAATCCTCGCGGCGCCGGAAAGCAGTATTCGCCCCTCGGCCCCCCTATTCTCAACGGTAAAATCCCCATCGATATATCCCTTGCTCACTATATTGTCGAATATATCTGTGTAGTAATCCAGGTCGTCTATGTACACTCCACCTGAGGTGACTTTCAATAAAGCTTTTTCATCTCTAATGAATCTGGAAATATCGCCGTTCACCTCGGCGGCGGATCGCCCCATCTCCACAAGAACCTGATCGATGTTCGCCATTTCACCAACTTTCCCACCACCGGATATTTCGGTGGCCGCCTCCATTCCAGGCCGCTTGAAAAGCGTGTCGCTGTATATGATGTCCGCGTCCTGAAGATCAACTCGCGTCCAGTGCCTGTAGCCGTCAAATCCTCCCTCCAGGGTAGTGACCGCCGAGGCGGTCCCGGCAAACCTTTCCAGTTTCTTGTCTCTAACGGGGAAATAATCAGCCGTCTCTTCTAAGTCTAATTGCGATTCAATGGTCAGATCAAAGTATGGAGAGCTTTTCAGCACATCCACCATCTCCCCGGTAATGGCGAACCTGCTCGAGCCGATCATCCATTCAAATCCCTCAAAGGCCACCTTGTCCAGGCTCAGCTCCACCATTCCATTCATCCCTGTCAAGGGAGCGGAGACCGAGGCGCTCTCTATCCCCACGTTGGAAAACGCCATCTCTCCCTCCGCTGTAAATGTCTCCCCCATCTTTCCGGAATCTCCAGCCACCGCAAGGTCCAGCCCCACCGCCCCGGACATAGACTCTACCCGGTTGAAGACCCTCCGAAACTCTGGCGAAGCGACGTGGTCGGCCAACCCCTCTCTTGTCTCTTCCATGTCCACATCAGCCACTATCTGAGCCTCGAATGTGGGCCACTTATGGAGCTGATCCACCATACCAGTGACGTTGGTCAAAAGGCTGTGCCCATATCTTCCCGTCAGATCGTTGAACACCAATCGATTGTCCGCCAGGATAAACTCACCGTGGATATCAGCAAATTTGCGCTTCAGACCAGGGACCGTGAATACCAGACCATAAAGGTCCAATTCCCCAGAAAGCGATTGGTATGACTCCACCTGATCGAGTTTCTCCAGGGTTCGCAAATCTCCATCATAAGTCAGATCAGTTATCTGAATATCCCCTTCAAAGATGTGGTTTTCTATAAACCCGACCTGGACACCAGTTAGATATTTGAATGGAACGTATTTTTTCAGCTCCAGAATATCCACCCTGGCCAAATCCATCGCCACATAGAACTCAGGATTGTCGCCTCTTAGTTTATGCGCCTCCCCCTCCAGCTTAATGGCCAGGGGCGCCGCGTCTATCAAGGCTTTATTAACCGTTATCGAATCTCCAGAGATGGAAATATCATGAACCACACTGATACTCCGCGCCTTTAGCCCCTGTCGATACGCTTCCCTGTACCACAGGTCCAGCCCTCGCACAGCCACCTTCCCTTTGGAAGAAAAGCTCTTATCCACATTTATTGATATGGTGGAATCTAGCATGGCTGTAGTATCGAGCTTCTGAAATGGAAGAACCTTCCCCAGGTATGGCCAGAAATGCCCCACATCCAGATTGTCGATTTTCACATCCCCATCGAATCCGGGACTTCCGTCGAGCCATCCGTTACTATGGATTACACCCTTGACGCGGACTTTCCCCTCCCCTTTCGGGCTTAGCGCCACCGCGCCTAAGTCCAGTTCCCGGTTGGAGATTCTCCCCTCCCCAGATCCCAGCTTCAAATTGATATCGTGAAACTGAAGTTGATAGGCAGGCTGCTCACTAACCATCAGATCAGTCCATGTGAGTGAGCAGTTCTCCAGATAAACTATGCCCAGCGCGCCCAGCAGCCTGTTTATTTTCATAGGTATGGTTTCGTCAGCGGGGCCATTTCCCTCCCACTGCCCAATATTCAGACGCCCATCGCGACCCCGAACCAGATTCAGCCTCGCATCCTTTAGTCGTAGCGCGGCAAGATCAACCCCCCCCCTAAGCGCGCCTGATAGCTTCAGCTCCGCCAAGGCGATTTGAGCGTGAATCAACGCCTTTGCGCCATCCATCACCACCAGCTGTTCGATCTGCACACCCCAACCTGTATGTCCTGACGCGCTGATATCCCCAATGCTCACCAGCATTCCGGAGCTTGCGGATAGACGCTCCTCCGCCAATATTTTAAAAATGGAAGTTTCCGTCACAAAGCGACCGGTGTAATGGATAGCGGCCAGTAAAAGGCCAAGATATATAGCAGGACGCAACACCCAGCGACGAAAACGGCTGAGAGGCCGGGGAGGACTTTTAGGCGCCTCGGACATGGCGGGAATATCTTCCGCTCCCTCTTGCGCGCCAGGAGTAATAGTGGACGGTTTTTCCATTATCTACTGCCAACTGGTGGACCGACAAACCAGCGAACCGGCGAACCGGTCAACCGGCCAACCGGCGCGCCAGCGGATGCAACGACGACTCATTGGCGCAAAAAGCGCTGCGCGGAGTAAAGCCTTTAGAAACGTTCCGCCAACCGCGCGGCCTTGCCCCTGAGCCCTCTGAGGTAATACAGCTTGGCCCTTCGGATCTTTCCGCCGCGAACCACGTTTATCTCCTCCACCCTGGGTGAATGCAGGGGAAATGAGCGCTCTACACCAAAGCCGGAGGATACCTTCCTGATGGTGAAGACCTCGCGGACACCTCCATGTTTCCTAGAGATTACCACCCCTTCTACAATCTGGATACGTTCTTTCTCACCCTCAACCACCCTGAAACTGACCCTGACGGTGTCCCCCACCTTGAACGACGGGGTTGTCTTTTTCATATACTGGTCTTCGATGTACTCAACAGAACTTAAGCTCATAACGTCTCCACTAGCCACCTTGTCCCAGGAGGCGATCCATGATGATAGATACCGCGCTCCGAACAGGCAAATGATTATACTCTCTAACACCGGGGATCGGGGCCAGCCTCACAGTGGCCAGGTCCATAGCCGACTGGGCCAGGCCGTGCGCCGTGCCGAACAGCAAAGCCGATCGAGACGCCCGCTCCAAGACTTTGCGCCCTTGAGCGTAACTAATCGTATCCGGGCCTTCCCTGGCGCTGGTGACCATCACCGCCGCCTCTTCGATGCCAAGCCCGAAATTATCCAACATATCCTCAATGGTGTCAACAACTTTCACACCCGTCAAGGCTTCTTTCCGCTCTGGGTTCACTCCGCTCCCATACCCCTGCGTCCAATGCCCGATCAGCCTCTCCACCAGCCTTGCCTGAGCCTCCAGGGGAGTGACTATATACAACCCCCCACCCCGTATGTGCGGCAT
>JAOUNV010000426.1 GCA_029880775.1 Nitrospinota bacterium
TTACAGCGCCAATTGCCACTGAAGCACCACTTTGTTCTGGGCGTCGTATTCCTCTCCATCGGCGCCGATACGCCCCTCCGTCCCGGTCATGTCCGCCTGCGCCTCCAGGGCGATTCTCATGTTGATGGCGGGAGAGAAGGTGAACCGGAGCCGCCCAACCGTGGTGGAGACTGCGTCTATCTGCTCTTCCGCGCCGTCCACGGTGCGGGTGTACTGTTCAGAGTTGATAACGCTGGCCGCTATTCCGCATTCCGTCCATTGATTGAAAATGTAGGTGAGCCCAAGGCTGAACGCGGTGCGATTCTGGGGGCTCATCTCCAGGGAGTGGACCACGGTCTCCCCATCCATGACGCTTCGCTGTTGGGTCAGGCTATATGTGGTCCTGTCCGCCACCAGATCCACCACAAATTTAGGATCAGCGTATCGGAGACCGAAAATCAGCTGATCGGTTTTCTCGTCCAGCTCGGATGAGTTTGCGGCGAAAACCACGTTCTCACCAGAAGCGGTTGTCCCTTCCATATCCACCCATGCGGACTTGTTTCCCCAGTGGCGCAGAGAAAAGGATATGGATTCCGTGTCCACCCTGCCCATCAAAGTGTAGGCCTGGGCGTTGTCATCCTCTTGTTTGTCGGCGATTCCCGCCCCGGTGAAGACCCCCAATTCGTATGTGAACATGCCGTAGCCAGGCCGACCATAGAGCCTGCCGCCGGTGTCGGATATGTGGGAGCCTAGCCCGATGGAGCTGGAAAGCGGATGATAGGCCGAGCCCCAGTATGCCGGCAGTGGATCGGCGAACCAGCTGTCCTTATCGCTCACCACATCATTGTCCACCACGTTCATCAAGCCCAAGTCCACACCCAACATTCCCGGCGAAAAAAGGTTGACGAACCGAAGATACCCCTGGCTGATGTTTGGCTGGCCCCATGGCATGGAGATGCGATATGCGATATTGGCCGCCGCCGAACCGGCCACTTCCAGGTTCGCTTCGCTACCTTGCACACAGCAGAAAAATTTGTCTTCCTGCAGGCCCCGGTAGCCGTTCCCAGGCTGCATCAGGATGGCGCCGCTGTACATAATGATGGATATAGGGGGGTTGGCAGGGGCCACGTCCAAAAACAGGCTGTCGGTCAACGGCAGTTTGGACGCCTCGTCACCGTCCTGGCTATCAGGCAGCTGGTATCCGTTCAGTTTGAATTTCACCCCCACGTCATTTAGCTTGGGCCACGCGCTGTGGCACGTGGCGCAGGGAACAGCGTATTTTCTGGAAAAATTGGGCATGGCCCAGGCCGGGGAGGCTGCCACCAAAAAAACCGCGGCGGCGGACAGGACAACAAGGATATTGCGCAAAAAATTCATTGAATTAATACTCTCTCCAAGGGACAGCGTTATCTATATAGGAGCCGGGAACAACCTTGAAACGGTACCATGCAAAAAACCACCCGTCAAGCGGCGCAAAACCACAGTCGCGGAAGCGATAGGCTTCTTTTCATCTTGCCTTGGCCAAAGCCCTCTGATAAAGTCTTATCGGCGGCTGGGTCTTTAAGCTGGTCCGGAGAGGCCAGCAAGATCGCCGCGCAAGCTAAAACGGCTTATGGCCGGAGAGGCTTTTAATAATCCGCAAGTGATACGCTTCCGGGCCAGCGGTTATTATCGCGCAAGACCATCCGTCATTTATCATCCCGTTATCTTTGTGAAAGGTGACCATGGCCAAGGGAAAAACGATGCCCGCCGAAGACGAAAAGGACGCAGGCGACAACGTCATTCTAACTTCTGTAAAGCAACGGCAGGTGATCACCCGCATCGCATACGAAATCGTGGAACGGAACAAGAAGCTGGACGATTTCGTGATCGTGGGAGTGCTCACCCGGGGTGGAGTGCTGGCCAAGAGAATCGCCAAAGAGCTGAAGAAAGTGGCCAAGATCACCATCCCTGTGGGCCTTTTAGACCCCACGCTGTATCGGGACGACTACAACAAAAGAGGCCCCATGCTCAAAGCCACAGGCACTTCGGTCCCCTTTTCCATAGAGAACAAAGTCGTGCTCCTGGTGGATGATGTGCTCTTCACCGGCCGAACCATAAACGCCGCCATTACCCATCTTGTAGACCTGGGGCGCCCCAAGGCCATAAAGCTGGCGGTACTGATCGACAGAGGCCACCGTGAGTTCCCCATCAGGCCAGACTACTGCGGCAAAAATGTCCCCACCCAATATGTGGACAAGATAAGGGTTCGGTTCAAGGAATGCGATGGCAAGGACATCGTGCTAAGCGGCCTGGAAGATGGCGGCCCATCCAAACATGGCGTCTGAGATGGCGCTATCTGGAACAAACTTGGTCTCCATGGCGGATCTTTCCGCCGAGCAGATAACCCAGGTTCTCTCCACTGCGGCCCTGATGAAGGAGATTTCCGAAAGAGAGGTTAAAAAGGCGCCCACCTTGCGTGGCAGAACCGTCATCAACTTTTTCGCCGAACCCTCCACTAGGACCAGGACCAGCTTCGAAATCGCGGGAAAACGCCTCTCCGCCGATGTGATCAACATCTCCGCCCCCAGCTCCTCGCTGAGCAAGGGTGAAACACTCAAAGATATGGCGGCGAACCTGCAAGCGATGAAGCCGGACCTGCTGGTGGCCCGTAGCCCCCACTCCGGCGTGCCGTATATGATGTCGCAATGGATGACATGCCCCGTGATCAACGCCGGGGATGGACGCCACGAGCACCCCACCCAGTCGCTTCTGGACCTGATGAC
>JAOUNV010000427.1 GCA_029880775.1 Nitrospinota bacterium
GACACCAGTGTCATGGACGCAAGCGTCATGGACGCAAGCGTCATGGCGGACAATCTTCTTATAGCGCTCATATCAATTCTCCATCTCCTGACCACCATGATCCATCTGGCCGTGGTCCATCTGGCCGTGGTCCATCTGGCCATTGCTGGTCATATCATGATCCATCTTGCCGTGATCCATTTGGCTATGGTCGTGCCCAGGCTGATTCACGAACCTGCCCACCAGGTAGCTTTTATACATTGTCATCTTGTCTGTGAGGATCATCACACTGATCGCCATCATCACCGCAGCCGCCGCGATCCGGATCCCTTTTCGCGCGCCAGGCCCACCGGCTTTCAGCGCGACCGCCATCAAGCCCGCCGCCAGCGCCGAGATTGCCGTGAACTCCCCCACGGTATACACCACCAGCAAAAGCCCGCCGCGAGCCACTGTCTGATCCGCCTGAGTGAGACCATATATGTATGTCAGCGTGGGGGTGACGCATGGCTTGTACGCCAGAGCCAGGGCCCCGCCTAAAACAAAGCCGAACACCCTGGCGCCGATCCTGACAGCGGTGGATTTTCTGTCCAGGGTCAGCGCCCCTGCGATATATAACGCCAGCAGGGCGATGATCACGCCGCCGAACTGGTTGGCTATCACCACATGATGGAATACCGCCTTCGACAACGCGGTGGCGCTCATCCCCATGGTGGTGAACACAACGATGAATCCCGCTGTGGCCAAGGCCAGGTTCACAGCAAAGGCGCGCCAGGGACGGACAGATTGGTCCTGGCCGCTCTCCAGCAGGGCGGAGCCTACGACATAGGCCACGAAGAAGGGGATCACCTGCATCAGACAGAAGACCCACACGGAAAAAAAGGCATGCACGCCGCCTGCGTACGCGTCGATCAGGGACATATATAAATACTACTCCATCTTTACGCTGGGGGTAATGAGGCGTCGGGCTGGCCTTGCGGCATTATGCTTTTCAATCCATCCTCCATCTGGCCGAGCCTTTCCACCTTCCCCACGAAGAACGACTGGATAACTCCATCCCGATCCACGAAGACTGTGGTGGGTGTGATGCTGATTCCCACCCGGTTGGCGAACATCTGGCCTCCTTCCACCGCCACGGGGAATTGAAGCTTGTGGGTTCTGGCGAACTTTTCCAGGTTCTCCTGGGAGTCCTGGATCCCCACAAACATGACGTTGAGCCCTGCGGCTTTTCCTTCCTCCACGGCTTTTCGTATATTCGCCACCGACTCGTGGGAGCAGGGGCACCAATTGGCGTAGAAATAATAGAGCATCGGCTTGCCCATAAATCCCTGGCGCGAAGCCTGGCCTCCATTCAACAAGCTTAGGTTGAACTCGGGAAGGGGGTCCCCATGGTCCAGCAGTTTGGCTTCCACGGGGCGAGCGGAATAATCATACACTGCGTTTAACAGCACTGCGGCGGCGGCAAGCAGGATCAGTCTGTTCACCTTCCGTGAAAAGTCAACTTTCACATCTTCGCCAGCGGGGGCGTCCAGCCCCTCTTTGCCGTTAATGGTTGTGGTCTGCGTGGTCATGGTCGTGTTGATCCATTCCCCCATCGGAAATATTCATTTCCATTGCCGGTGGCTTGGCTGGCTGCGGATTGTTCTCCGGGGTTCCCAGCTTTCTTTGCATCTGCTCCAGCCCCATCATGTGCCCGATCTTCAGCTCCTCCCTGCCGGAGAGAAAAGCCTCTATAGGACGTTGATCCACCGGCGTCAGGTACAAAGCCTTCAGCTTTTCGTAATGGCCAATGAGTTTTAATATATCCTGCTCGCGGAAGTCCTTCTCCCAGTTGCCCACCAACGCGTTCCACACCTGCACAATGGCCACAGCCTGGGGCTCTGTAATGTTTATGAATTTTGCCTCAGGCTTGGTTTGGCGATAGTTTGCTATAAAAGTCTGCATATGGGGAACCACCGCCACGAATGGGGGGCCGCACCTGGGACAGTACATTTTTATCCGTTCGTCGGAATGGCATTGCGTGCATATCTTTCGGGCCAGGTCATAAGCCTCCAGCGGTTGATATTTAATGTAGCCGTTTGCCTTGGCCTCGCTGACAATCCTCTGGCTGAGCGGGTTCGGAATGAAGACCACGCCGAAAGCCAGCAGCGCCAAAACGCCCAGTGTAATTAACGCAATGGGTTTTTTCTTCATAGGATGTTACCTCTCTCCACCAGTTTAGACTTCTTAAAGTTTCATTCTATATAAGTTTTCTCTTTTGTTCAACCAATAGAGGAAGCAGATATAGCACCAAAGAGGTTACACTAAGATATATTGCCTTTATTTCTAGTGCGTATCCCTGACGATTTTTGACACTCACATAAACAGCAATTTCCGTGCCCACTCTCCAAGGTTTCTTGTCCTGTATACAGCAGCGCCACCTCGGCTCATTGAGTTGATTACCTGGCCTGGCGAAAGTATAATCAGCCGAAAGGCGCTCCCTCCAGCATACTCAGAAGGAGGATACGGAGGCGCCGGTTGCTGGAGGAAAATGGATCCCAACGTAAAGGCAGCGGAAAAGGAAAATCAGGCACTGGGGTGGGCCGTCTCGCCTAACCCATGGGTGAACCTGGCGTCGGGGATGGCTATTGTAACCCTGGCGTTGATGTTGATTTCCTACAACGAAGCGCGCTCTGTGGCTGGTATCCAGGCGTTGTCCAACGGAGTGTTCCGCGCCATGTCACTTCCGGACAATGTCATGTTTCCCGCTTATGAGG
>JAOUNV010000428.1 GCA_029880775.1 Nitrospinota bacterium
TCTGGATGGAGAAAAAACCCTTATCACTCCGGAGAAATGCGTCGAAATCCAGGAAGCGTTCGGCTCCGACATAATCATGGTTCTGGACCAGATGTCCACTCCCGGCGACAGCGAAGCGAAGGTCGTCGAGGCGGCGGAAAGGTCCCTTGCCTGGGCCGGGCGGAGCGTGGAAGCCAGGACCAGGGACGATTGCGCTATGTTCGGGATAGTCCAGGGGGGCTGCCTGCGGGATGTGAGGGTGGAAAACGCCAGGAAGCTTGCCTCACTGCCTTTCGACGGATACGCCATCGGCGGCCTGTCTGTGGGGGAGCCGAAGGAAATCATGTCCGCCATCACCGGGGCCACGGCCCAGGCCCTGCCGGAAGACAAGCCAAGGTACCTCATGGGCGTGGGCACACCGGACGACCTGGTGGTTTTCGCCAGCATGGGGGTGGATATGTTCGATTGCGTTATGCCCACCCGCAACGCCCGGAACGGCTCTGTGTTCACTTCCTCCGGCAAGCTGAACATCAGGAACGCCAGCCACACCGGGGAGGACGCTCCCCTGGATCCGGATTGCTCCTGCATGGCCTGCTCCCGATTTTCCAGGGCCTATATAAGGCACCTTTTCATGGCCGGGGAGATTCTGGCCATGCGGCTTTTGACCCTCCACAACCTGGCGTTCTACCATAGGCGTATGGAGATGATAAAGGACGCCATCGAAAACTGTTCGCTAGGCGCCTGGGCTGAGGATATCCGGAATAGCGGGACATGGACATGAAGGAGCCCTTCGGGGTATACATACATATCCCCTTTTGCCAGTCAAAGTGCCACTATTGCGATTTCTACTCCACCACCAAGCGTGGCGGGATGTCCTGGGACTATGTCAAGGCCGTGGGAACGGAGACCGGGCGGCTTTCAAGCCTTGTGGAGGGGCGGAAGGCGGCTTCCATATTCATAGGCGGCGGCACCCCTTCCCTGCTCACGCCGAAAATGACGGCCAGCGTGATAGAGAATTGCGCAAAACATCTCAGCCTGGCCGGGGACTGCGAGATAACCCTGGAGGCCAACCCGGAAAGCCTGACAGACAAAAGGACTAAAGGCTATACACTGGCCGGCGTCAACAGGATTTCCATAGGAGTCCAGTCCCTGGACGACAATTCGCTAAAGACACTGAGGAGGGCGCATAGCGCAGCCAAGGCACGGCGGGCTGTGACAACGGCCATGAACGGCGGATTTAAGTCGGTATCTGCTGACATGATGTTTGGATTACCGGACCAGAGCCTTTCCATGTGGGAGGATGAGCTGAAGGAGGTGGCCGGCTGGGGGCTTGATCATCTTTCCTGCTATCAGTTGACGCCGGAGCCGGGGGTGTTGCTTCTAAAGAAGATAGAGGAAGGCAAGATAAGCCTTCCGGAGGATACGCTTGAGTTTTTCGACGCCACGGAGGGACTTTTGAATGAAAAAGGCTATTCCCACTATGAGATATCAAACTACGCTCGAGAAGGCAAGGAATGCGTCCATAACCTTGGATACTGGGAATACCGGGACTACCTTGGCGTGGGGTCGTCCTCCCATGGTATGGTGGACGGTATGCGCTGGGTGAATGTCCGCGACCCATCCAGGTACATCTCCCGCGTAAAGGCGTCCGGGCTTGGCAAGCTGCACGAGGAAAAGCTTGACGAAAAGATCCAGTGGACAGAGAAGCTTATGATGGGCCTTAGGCTTAAGCGGGGGATAAGGTTCGGCAAGGGCGAGGTCACCCCTGAAATAGCGGAAATGGTTCAGGCCGGGATGTTAAGGTTGCGGCAAGGCAGGCTTTTTGCCACTTCCAGAGGGTGGAGAACGCTAAACAGCGTTCTGGAACAGATATAGTGAGTTCATAATAAATTTCAAGGCCAGGGTTCATTTGGGTTGGCGAAAGTATTAAAATAACTTCATGACACAGCGGCAAAGCAACTATCTTCTGGACGAGCTTATCATACGTGGTAAAAGGATGACCCTGGTTGGGATCCTGCACACAAAAGAAGAGTTCGAACGGAACAAGGAAAGCTTCGAGTTTCTTATGAAGCCGTATTCCGCCGTGATGCTGGAGCAGCCTTTATGGTATAAGGACTTTTCCTACGACACCTCATCATTCGGCCAGCTGGCGGGCCTTGCCTTGAAGATGAACAAAAGGGTGTATATCGCCGACCCTTTCGACCCGAAAGTCCTGGCTGCTGATATGGCTTTTGGGGTCCTGGGCCTTGGCATGCTCGTAAAGAGTTTCAAGGACCTTGCCAAGGCAACCATTTTGCGGGATAAGCATGTAATGAACCGGGGCGGGTTCCTGGCCAGATTCGCCGCGCTCGGCATTGGGGCTCCATTGTTTCTGGGGAGCCTGATGGGGATGGACCTTCGCGCGGCGGTGGATATGAGAACTTCCCTGACCTGGGGCCTGGACGACAAATACTCTTGGGGCAGCAAGGATTGGCGGGACCTTTGGATAGCCATTGGCATAGGCAAGGTGCTGGAAAACGTCGATGATGTATACTCGATGATCGCCTTCCATGGAGTTGGACACCAGCGCGGGATTCAGCATTATCTGGACCAGCCTCAGGATATGGCAAAAGAGAAGTATTACATGCCCTTTGAAAGAATATCGTCAAGGCTTCAAGTGCGCGAGTATACACCGAAAAAATATATATGGCAGTTGACCAGGAAAATCTGACGGACAAGATCCATGCCACGCTCCGGGCCTTTGCTTTCTA
>JAOUNV010000067.1 GCA_029880775.1 Nitrospinota bacterium
GGTCGGTCTTCTTGACCAGCTCATATATTGACTTGATATTGGCGTTCTTCAGGCAATTGAAGGAACGGACAGAAAGCTCCAATTCGTCCACGCTTTTACGCAGATTCATGGCCACTTTCATCTTCTCCTCGTTCACAGTGGATAGAACAGGCTCCACCTCCTCCTCGGTGCTGATGAACAGGCTCAAGTGATCCTTAAGGTTTTTAGCGGCCTGCGCCAACGCGTCATTGGGCCGCACAGATCCATCGGTCTGGATTTCCATTATCAGCTTATCGTAATCGGTGGACTGGTCCACCCGGGTCTTCTCCACCCGATAGGTGACCTTGCGCACGGGAGAGAACACCGCATCTATTGGGATCATTGATATATCCCATCCTTGATCGCCATTCTCCTCCGCCGTGCTGTATCCGCGTCCGCTTCGTACCACCATCTCCGCCCGCAATGAAGCTTTGGCGTCTGTGATGGTAACCAGGGGGAGGTCTGTATTAAGGATCTCCACATCCGTCGATGTCTCGATGTCGGCGGCGGTGTATTCACCCTTGCCGCTAATAGACAACACAATTGTCCTGTCCTCAGGAACGTTCTTTCGAAGGATAAGGTTCTTGATATTCAAAATAATATCAGAGACATCCTCCACAACGCCATCGATAGTAGAGAACTCATGGTGTATTCCCTCGAATTTCACAGCCACTACGGCGCTACCCACAATGCTAGATAGCATGAGCCTTCTCAAGGAGTTACCTATCGTCTCACCGAAACCCCGTTCGAACGGTTCCGCCGCCACCACACCGAAATTATCGGCCTGCTTTTTCTGGTCGTATTCCAGCTTCTTCGGTTTAACCAGTCCTTTCCACATGGTACTTATGAATCCTCCCTGAATATTTTCAACAGTCTGATCAACTCTCCAATGTTATTTGGAGTACAACTCGACGATCAACTGCTCTTCGATTTGTGTTTGTATGTTCTCGCGACTCGGCATGTTCGCCACCCGACCGCTCATGGCGTCCCTGTCCAGGATAAGCCAGTCCGGAATCTGAGTGTCTCCCCGGCTCTTGAGCGACTCCAGCATGTATTCCGCTTTTTTCTTTCCTTCCCTGGCCTCGATTACATCACCCTTTCGGATTCTGTAGGAAGGTATATTCACCCTCCCACCGTTGACCAAGAAATGGTTATGCCGCACCAACTGACGCGACATCGCCCGGCTGGGGGCGAAACCCAGCATATACACCACATTGTCCAGCCTCGACTCCAGCAACTGGAGCAGATTCTCGCCGGTGACACCGCGGGTTCTGTCCGCTATCTTAAAGTAACCGCGGAACTGGCGCTCAAGAATTCCGTAAATCCGCCGCACTTTCTGTTTTTCCCGAAGCTGCTGCCCATATTCCTTCACCTTGGCCCGGCGCTGGCCAGCCATGCCCGGCGCATATGGCCTGCGCTCCATGGCGCATTTTTTAGAAAGGCATCTTTCGCCTTTAAGAAACAGCTTCATCCCTTCCCTGCGGCACAGTCTGCAGGACGGCCCATTGTATCTGGCCAATCTATATTCTCCTTATATATCTTCTTGACGCGCCCATCACACCCGCCGCCGCTTGGATGGCCGACAGCCATTGTGCGGGATCGGAGTAACATCACGTATTAAATCAACTTCCAGACCTGCCGTTTGAAGCGCGCGAACAGCCGCCTCCCTTCCGGCGCCTGGCCCCTTTACATACACTTCCACTTTTTTCATTCCCATGTCCACAGCCCTGCGCGCCGCAACTTCCGCCGCCATCTGCGCGGCGTAAGGGGTACTCTTCCGTGATCCCTTAAACCCCTGCCCACCAGCCGAAGCCCATGAAACAGTGTTCCCGGAAGGGTCGGTGATGGTTACGATGGTGTTGTTAAAAGTGGACCGTACATGAGCCACCCCTATGGCGCCCACCTTTTTGTCCTTCTTCTTGGATGATTCCCTGGAATCTTTCTTGTCGGCCATTTTACTCGTCTATTGTTGCTGACCAGCCCCCTCCGCCTTGTCGGCGGCCAAGGGCTGTTTGCGGCCAGTTGTTATTTCTTAAGTTCTTTTCTTCTTCCGGAACCTGCGGTTCTCACCGGTCCTTTGCGCGTCCTGGCGTTGGTCCGTGTTCGTTGCCCCCTCACCGGAAGTCCCCTTCTGTGCCGAAGCCCGCGGTAGCAGCCGATGTCCATCAGCCTTTTTATGGCAAACTGCCTTTCACGTCGAAGGTCACCTTCCACCTGATATTCTTTTTCAATCACGTTCCTTAGCCGGGCCACATCGTCATCGGACAGGTCCTTCACCCGCACGTCCGGTTTTATCCCAGCCAAACCCAGCACTTTACCGGAAGTGACGCGCCCTATACCGTATACATAAGTAAGGGCTACATCTATTCTCTTGCCTTTGGGTATATCAACCCCCGCTATTCGAGCCATATTATTCTGTCCGCCTATCCCTGCCGTTGTTTATGTTTCGGGTTTTCACAGATCACCCGCAACACACCCTTTCGCTTTAAAACCCTGCATTTTTCGCAAATCGGTTTGACCGATGCCCTGACTTTCATAGTTTCGCTTCTTGATTATGGATTCAATTGCCTGAAAACGTTTTATTGTACCAGAACCCGACGAAAAACCAAGCACTAATTAAACACCTTCACTCAGAATAGTGTAACCATCTTCCGTAACTGCGACTGAGTGCTCGAAATGGGCCGACAACCCGCCATCTACTGTGCGCACCGTCCAGCGGTCTTTAAGCACTTCCACCGCCGCGCCTCCCTCGTTCACCATCGGCTCGATGGCCAGCACCATGCCGGCGCGGAGGGTGACTCCCTTGCCTGGAGGCCCGAAATTCGGCACCTGGGGATCCTCGTGGGGGCTTGTGCCGATCCCATGCCCCACGAACGCTGTAACCACGGAAAAGCCCTCCATCTCGGCTCGCGTCTGTATGGCGTGGGACACATCCCCCAGCCTGCCGCCGGAAGTCATTTTCTCTATCCCCGCATAAAGCGCCTCTCTTGTAACATCCATCAGTTTTTGGGCGGGCTCGCTTACCTTGCCCACCGGGTATGTCCTGGCCGCGTCTCCATAATATCCTTGGTACTCAGCTCCCAGGTCCAGCCCGATGATATCGCCCTCCTTGAGCCGTGTTTTATCAGGAATCCCATGCACAACTTGGTCGTTGATGGCGACGCATAAAGTGGCGGGGAATCCCCTATATCCTTTAAACGAAGGCCGCCCCCCCATATCGCGGATCACTGTCTCCGCTTCACGATCCATCTCTATAGTGGTAAGCCCCGGGCATAATATTTCCCTGAGCCTTTTATGAGCAGCCGCCACGATCTGGTTGGCTTCCCGAAGCTTTTCTATCTCCTCGGCGGTCCGGTAGCAAATCGGCATTAGCCGTCCAGTATCTCAAATATCGTCTGGGTTATATCGTCCACCGACTGGCTACCATTGACCATCCGCAACGCGCCCATAGTCGAGTAATAAAACCGCAATGCGTTGGCCTGATTTTCATAAACCTCAAGACGTTTGATTATGGTCGCTTCACGGTCGTCATCCCGCTGGTAAAGCTCGCCTCCACACTTGTCACAGACCCCCTCCATCTTGGATGTATTATGCTCCACATGGAACATGGCGCCGCACGCGCGGCAAGTCCTTCTTCCCGTGGCGCGGTTCACCAAAAGGTCCGCGTCCACCGAAAGGTCCAACACCAGGTCTATATCTTTTTCAAACAGGTTTGTGATTGTATCGGAGAGGGCTTCGGCCTGGTCCAGGGTCCGGGGATAACCGTCAAGGATGAACCCCTTTCGGCAATCCGGTTCCGATATCCTGTCGTTAACCATTCCGACCACCACATCGTCGGGGACTAAAGCGCCGTCATCCATATACGCCTGGGCGCGTTTTCCCAGTTCCGTCTGTTCCCGCACGTTTTTTCGAAGGATATCCCCGGTGGAGACATGAGGTATACCGTATTTTTCTACTATACGCTTAGCCTGGGTGCCTTTTCCGGCGCCCGGAGGGCCCAACATGATGATCTTCATCTGGTTTCTCCTTCTTTTCTTTAGCCTACCTGCGACCTCTCAGCGAACCCCTTTTAACAAACCGGTCATAGCTTCTCATCACCAGATGCGACTCTATTTGCGAAAGCGTGTCCATCCCCACTCCCACCACGATCAAAAGCCCCGTGCCGCCAAAAAGGAAAGGCACATTCATCCAGGCGACCAGTATATCTGGAATAACACAAACGATAGCCAGGTAGCAAGCCCCGGTGAAGGTGATCCTGGAAAGAACCCTGTCGATATACTCCATGGTCGGTTTTCCAGGACGTATCCCGGGAATGAAACCACCAGATTTCTTCAGGTTATCCGCCACATCAGAAGGCTTGAAGATGATCGCCGTATAAAAGAAGCAGAAAAAGAAAATCATTCCCACGTATAAGACTTCATAGCCAAACTGACCAGGCCTCAGAAAATCTAGCACAGACGCCATCCATGGCGCCTGCTCCGGCGGAATGAAAGAAGCGAAGGTGGCCGGGAACATGATCAGCGACGAGGCGAAGATGGGCGGTATGACCCCGGAGGTGTTCAGCTTCAGGGGCAGATGAGTCTGGGGCCCGGCAAACTGGCGCCGCCCCACCTGGCGCTTGGCGTGATGAATCGGTATACGCCTCTGGCTCGACTCAAAAAACACAATCCCCGCTATAACCACCAGCATCATCACCAGAATGACAACCATAATCACGGCGTTGAGCTCGCCTATGCTGATTTTCTGGATCGTCTGGATTATCGCCACGGGAAGATCCGCCACGATACCGGCGAAGATTATAAGTGATATACCGTTGCCTATACCGCGCTCTGTAATCTGCTCACCCAGCCACATCAGAAACGATGTGCCAGCCGCCAGAGTTATAACAGTCATTATCCTGAATGACCAGCCAGGTTCTGACACTACCATCATCCCAGCCGATGGCTGCAATGACTCCAGCCAGAAGCTGATGCCAAGCCCCTGAATAGAAGCCAGGATCACTGTCCCGAAACGGGTGTAGCGAGTGATCACCCGCTGACCGGCCTCCCCTTCCTTCTTCAGTTTCTCCAAAGTCGGCACCACCACAGACAGCAGCTGGATGATGATCGAGGAGCTGATATAGGGCATTATGCCCAGGGCGAATATAGTGGCCTGGGAAAGGTTCGACCCTGTGAACATGTCGAACATAGAGAGCATGGTTCCCTGCATGCTTCGGAAAAACTCCGATAACACGACGGAATTGACCCCAGGTGTGGGGATATGGGAACCAATCCTGAATACAAAGAGCATCCCAATCGTAAAAAGGATGCGGTTTTTTAATTCCGGAATCTTGAAGATCCCGGTTACGCCTTCGCCCGCCACTTTCTTATCAGACCTTCACGGCAGTACCGCCGGATTTTTCAATCTTTTCCAGCGCGGATTTGGAGAACTTGGCCGCCTTGATAACCAGAGGCTGTGAAAGCTCACCCCTCCCCAGTACTTTTAGCGGCTTATTGGCTCGAGCCATACCTATCTCAGAAAGCGACTGGGCAGACACCTCGCCCGTAAAAGTCAGCTTGGAGAGTGTATCCAGGTTCACTATCGTATATTCCTTTCTGAATATATTGGTAAAGCCCCTTTTCGGTAGCCGCCTTATTATAGGCATTTGCCCACCCTCGAAACGAGGATGCCTAGGGCCGCCGGAACGGGCGTTTTGCCCTTTCGTTCCTTTGCCGGCGGTTGTCCCGGAGCCGGAACCGGTTCCACGACCCACTCTCTTGCGGCTCTTTCGGGAACCAGCAGCGGGTTTTAAATCTTTTATTTGCATATTATATTCCTTTGCGCCGGGCTCATTCGGCAGCTTTCCGGAGTTCGGTAAGTTCTTCAGGATCCATCAGCTGCTCCAGCCCATCCATGGTAGCCAGCGCCATGTTCATCTGATTGCTGGTCCCCAAAGATTTTGTCAGAATATCCCTCACACCGGCCACTTCCATTATGGCCCGCACGGCGCCACCAGCTATCACCCCGGTACCGCGGGAAGCTGGTTTCAACAGCACTTTGCCCGCCCCAAAATGACCCATCACCTGGAAAGGTATGGTGCCGTCTTTTATAAACATCTTGCGCATGTTCTTTTTCGCTTTGACCACAGCCTTGCGAAAGGCCTCCGGAACCTCGTTGGCCTTCCCCATTCCCAGGCCCACGCTGCCTGATTTGTCGCCAACGGCCACCAAGGCGGAAAACGAAAATCGCCTACCGCCCTTGACCACCTTGGCCACGCGGTTTAAGAACACCTGCTTTTCAACCAATTCGCGCTCGGACCCATAGGCCCCGTCGTTCGGCGCCTCTTTCCCCTTCTGTCTGCCTTGCCTCACAATATTAATCCTTTTTCCCTCATGGCGTCGGCGAAAACCTTCACCTTACCATGGTATAGCTTGCCGTTTCTGTCAAACACTACCGAAGAAATCCCAGCCGCTTTCGCCTTGTCGGCCAGAACGCCACCGATCTGTCGGGCCGCCTCCACGCTCTTACCTTTAGCGGGGCTGGCCTTTTCCAGCGAGTTTAGCGAAACCAGGGTCTTTCCGATAGTATCGTCGATCACCTGGGCGGTTATGTTTTTGTTGGAAAAATGTACGCTCACCCGGGGCCGCGCCGCCGTGCCACGGATTTTCTTCCGTATCCTGGCTTTACGGGCCAGCATCCGCCGCCGTATATCCTGAACTCTTTTCATATGGTCATTTATCCTTATTTAGCCGAGGTCTTGCCAGCTTTACGCCTGATTCTCTCGTCACTGTAACGTACGCCCTTACCCTTGTATGGTTCCGGCTTGCGAAGCTTTCTTATATCAGCCGCCACCTGTCCCACCGCTTGCTTATCGTAGCCAGACACCACCACTTCTGTCTTCTTCGGGGTGGAAAGCGTAATCCCCTCCGGCGGGTCCACATTTATCATATGGGTGTAGCCAAGCGACATTTCAAGTGACTTTCCCTTCTGCGTCGCCTGGTAGCCAACTCCTTCAATCAGAAGAGTTTTGGTGAACCCAACGCTCACTCCCTGAGCCATGTTGTTGATCAGCGCTCGCGTCAGCCCATGAAGAGCCCGGCTCTGGCCAGAATCGTCCGGCCGGGTTACCAGCACTGAACCATCCTTCACCTCAATCTTCATTTTCGGGTGGAAATCGCGCTCCATCTTGCCAAGTTTTCCTTTAACGGAAACCTTGGAGCCCTCCACCTTGATATCCACTCCGGCGGGAATCTCCACCGGTTTTTTACCTATTCTGGACATGACAACCTACCATATGTGACAAAGCACCTCGCCGCCCACTTTAGCCTCCCTGGCCTCCATGTCCGTCAAGATCCCCCTGTTGGTCGATAAAATCGCCGAACCTGTGCCTGATAGCACCGGCTGAATTTCCCCGGCGCCGACATACACTCTTCTGCCCGGCGTAGAAATTCTCTTGAGCCCACGGATGGCTGGGCGCCCATCCTTGAACTTCAGCTTTATCGCTATAGTGCCCTGCACACCTTCCTTCATGATCTTAAACGCGCTTATATACCCTTGCTGGGCCAAAAGGGCGGCTATCTCAGCCTTGATCTTGGAAGCAGGGAACACCAGCGTGTTGTGCCGCGCTGTGTTGGCGTTGCGGATACGGGTCAACATATCCGCTATCGGATCGGTCATGCACATTTTTTCTTCACTCCTTCAGTCGGCGCCATCACCAACTACTCTTTGTAACGCCCGGTATCTGCCCTTCCAAGG
>JAOUNV010000429.1 GCA_029880775.1 Nitrospinota bacterium
CGCGGAAACGATTGTCGCAGACACCTCCATACCGGTCACCAGCACATACTCCTCCTGGATAGGATGAACATGGTTGCCACGGGTTTCGCCCGGCATGAGGGACGCCACATGCATGTTCTTCATGTTTGCCGGGTCCACACCTAAATCCCGGAACGGATAAACAATGGCGCCCCTGTGGTCCTCATAGGCGTGGACAGGCGAAACGGAAAAATAATTTGCCATATTTATTCAGATTGTCAGAGCGGAAGGCGCTTTTGCTCCTCCACTTTTCTCACTGGTAATAGAATAACATGAAAGCCGGAGGTTGTCGCCGGGTATCATCCCTCCAGCCGCTCACAGGGCCGCTATTAACATAGGGGAGGTGGTGGAGGATTATTTGTAATCTTCCTTGACGATCCCGAAATCCTTCATCTTCCTGTGGATGGTGCGGGTGTTTACCCCGGCCAGTTGGGCCACGGACGTTATATTACCCCGGTTTTCCTTTAGCGCTTTGATCAGGTATTGCCGTTCCACCTCATCCACCACGTCTTTCAGGGAGCCGGATGGGCTGTCGATACCGTCGGAAGGGGTGGCTTCGGTTCCTACATGTTTTTTAGCCGCCGGGGCGATATCCAGCCGCTCCACATAGTGGGTTTTACACAGGATCACCGCCCGCTCCACCAGGTTTCGCAGCTCCCGAATGTTGCCGGGCCAGGCGTAGGAGTTGATCTGATCCCTGGCCTCATCAGAGAACCCCTCTATCTTTTTCCCGATCTCCTGCCCCAATTTCGTCAGAAAATGCTCAGCCAGCGCCAGGGCGTCCTTGCCTCTGTCTCGCAACGGCGGCAGACGCAGGGGAATGACGTTGATCCTGTAATAAAGATCCTCCCGGAACTCCTCTCTTTCCACAGCGGCTCCCAGGTCCAGGTTGGTGGCGGCTACGAAACGCACATCCACCCGCACCGGGTCGTTCCCTCCCACCCGTGTAATTTCCCCCTCCTGCAACGCGCGCAATATCTTTATTTGCATCGCCGTGGAAATGGTTCCGATTTCGTCTAAAAACAGCGTTCCCTTGTGGGCCAGCTCGAATTTTCCCATCCGCCGCTGATCCGCGCCGGTGAACGCCCCTTTTTCATGGCCGAACAGCTCCGACTCCAGCAGCGTATCCGGGATGGCGCCGCAATGGATGGTGACCATCTTTTGCTCCTTGCGCTTGGAGTGGCGATGTATGGCGCGGGCCACCAGTTCCTTGCCGGTGCCGGTCTCCCCGTTGATCAGCACGGTGGAGTTTGTGGGGGCCACAGACTTTATCATATCGAAAATCTCACGCATGGAGGGGTCGTCGCTGATCATGTCGCCGAACTCCGCTTCCTTGCCCAGATCATCCTTCAACCGTGTGACATCCCGCATGATCTCTATCACATGTTCCACCTTGCCAGACTCGCCAGTGAGCGGGAAAGTGCTGATCTCTCGCATCTCCCCCTTGCCATCTTTGCGGACATGGAATACATTGAAGGTTGGCACACCGGAGCGGAAAACCTGGTCTATTACGCAAAAGGAGCATTGTTTTGCCGATCCAAAGAACTTCTGGAAGCATTTCTCCCGCAGTTTGCCTTGCTCGTCATGCTTGAAATGGATCGCCTGGGAAAGGGCAGTCTTGTTGGCGAACACTACGGTGAAGGAACGATCCACGATCTTTATGGAGTCGCGAATCCCATCCAGCACCTCCCGTAAAAAGCCATCCTCCAAGGTGGCTCCCATCATCTCTTCGCCGATCTTGTCACCGTTCATCGTTTGATTATAGCAGTTCCATCACCAAGGCGTATAAGGTCGGCCTGGAGTTGTGTGAAATGTATCGTGTTTCTTTTGCCGGTACCGCCTTGCGGTCACGTTTCATATATCCAATCCCCCATCAGACCATTTCCCTGTATGCAAAGCAAGTAACTCTTAGGGTGGTTTTGGAAATCCTGGAACATACGTGGGAATAGCGGGAAGGGTGATTCATGTCATGCTTGCGTTGCGATGTAGGTCAACAGGATGAAGCTATCGTAGCTTGGTTGGACCGGTAGGGTTCATCGTTCGTAAGGGAGTTTGATTAGCTTGTTGGAGTGTAACGAAACAGTTCTGTTATGTTGCAGGCTGAGTTGGGCTTGGAACGCATGTTTTTTTACTTGCTGAATTGTGTTAATTGCCTTATGTCGCAGGGCATTATGAATCATGAACCTTTGAGGTGATGACAATGATACTGTTTCATAAAAAGACATTTCTATTGTTGCTGATCATGCTTCTTGGCTCGGCAGGATGCAAGCCTGAAAATAAAGAGTCATCAGGCTCTGGCTCCTTTTCAATAGTAGACACAGGCCAGACTGGATGTTACAGCAGCGCTGCCGCAATTGGATGCCCAGGCCAAGGGCAGGCATTCCACGGCCAGGACGCTCAATACACTTCGGCGCAGATGGCGTATCAGGACAACGGCGATGGTACGATTAGCGACCTGGTGACTGGCCTGATGTGGCAGAAGGAGTATGGCGCAAAGACCTCGCTGGACAACGCTTTGGCCGCCGCCAGCTCCCAAAGCACCGGGGGACATCATGACTGGCGTGTCCCCACCATCAAGGAGTTGTACTCGTTGATAAATTTTAATGGCCAAACCGGCATGAGCGCCGCAAACGCCGTCCCGTATATTGATAGAAACTATTTCGATTTCGTTTACGGAAATACCTCCGCTGGGGAGAGATACATCG
>JAOUNV010000430.1 GCA_029880775.1 Nitrospinota bacterium
CGTAAATGCCTCGGCTACAGGACACCGACTGAGGTCTTTGGTAAACTTTGCGGTGCGCTTGCTGGGTGAATGTGGCACCCTCAATCTGTGACTACGACTTGGTTACGCCCATTCGACCTTCTTGTGAATAGTGAGGCTTCCTTTCGTTTATTTAAAATGTCAACCTGGAGACTCAGCTGTCCACTCCTTCCCATGGAACTATCTCTCAGTTATCGGACAGACCACCTGATTTTTTGGCCTAACAGATCAATTACAGGGGTGCACACTACTGAGGCGTGGCGCTAGCTAAGCCCAAGCTCATGGACTTTTTTGTAAAAACGATCCTTTGCGAATTCGTACAGCTCAATGTCTAACTCGTTTACTTTTTTGATTTTTTCGATGGTGGATTTCGGGATGTCCTTTGGCTTGCCCACGGTAATGTTTACCGTACCGTATACAGGTATATAAGGCAGCCCTAATTCTTTCTTGAAAAGCTCCAATGATAGATCAAACTCTTCAGAAAGGCCAAAAGTGAACATCTTGTCAATATTTGCCTTTGCGTCGGAGAGCCATTGTCCAAAATGATCCTTGTCGCGTGGTTTTCCATCGACTCCGGACAACATCCATGCCTGTAGGTTGCTACTTTCAGCAGCTATATTATTGTCGATAAAAACATCCAGGCTCATATCATTATCGTTTATAACATCGTAAAGATAGTTTCCTTTGTTGTTTTTCATAAAATAAAAGAAAGAAACCACCCGTTCGACGGGATCTCTTAGAAGGGTGATATAGCGGAAAGGAGAGCGTACATATTTATGTACACCGAAGAACATATGCCCCCTAACTAATTTGATATTCTGCGCTTTTTGTTTAATTTCGTCATGCTTTGAAAATTCGACGGCATTACCCATGGTTATTATTTCATGAGGGGAATACATCTTGTCCAAGGAAGTGTACAAAGTGGACCCCGCCGCCTTTGGGATATGGAAAAATATTAACGTGCCATCATATACGGGGCGCCCTGGTTGGCAAGGGTTGTATGTCCAGACCATTTATTTGTCTTGCTCCATGCTGGTGCTATTGTTTTGGCGACTGATATGAAGTGAGAGTAGCCATATTTATACCGTAGTCGTGTCCGCATTGTAGCGGGTAAAAATTAGTTTGACAACAAAAAAACTTGGAAATTGACCAGTATCATGCTGCGATCCTCTCCGTTAAATAAAGCAATTTATATCAGGTAACTTCTAAAAATCATTATTTCGGCTGACTATTCTTTCAACTCTTTCAACATACTCGATATGGTTTCATAACCTGAACATATTCACCGTCTGATAATCGGTTTTATCACTTGCAGCCAGGGCGTTCTATTTATTAACCTCATCAAAATGCAATGCTCCCTTGCGGCTTGACTTGTTTGTCAAGCCAGACCAATCGTTTCCAGAATTGGGGAAAACCCTCCCAGTCAACCACGGATTCAAGCTGTGCGCCGGATCATCGAGCTTGTCAAACTTATCGTAACGGTCCTAAATATCGAAAAAGCCGGGCTGAATTATGGGAAAAGCTCCTGTGCTATTATGCTAATAGCATTAGCTCTTTAAAACGCTTTTATCGCGAATAATCAGAGGTTCCCTAAAATCATTATTCGTTCGCACAATCAAGGGCCCGCGGCGCCTCACACCTGGGACATAATGACCGTGGTCAGGTGGGCACCAGGAAGCGGAAAACTAAAATGCCCCTCTGCCAGAGAGGGACCGGTGCGAAGCGGATATTAGGTCACCCTCCCCCTGCCCCCTCCCGTTCAGGGAGGGGATTACTTATATCGCCCAGCGCGTTCGGGGCGCCCGTCGGAGCCCTAGATAATCTCCGCTTTCTTCAGCGCCAGCTGCAGCTTTTCCCGATTCATGTGGGACATGGGGCACAGCGGCAGGCGGAACTCCTCTTCCATCTTCTTCATCATCGCGCAAGCGGTCTTCACCGGGATCGGGTTCGTCTCCAGAAACATCGCCTCCCACAGCGGCGCCATCTCATAATGCACCCGCCGCGCTTCCGCCCAGTCCCCTTCCATCGCCGCGCGCACCATCGCCGCCATCCGGCCAGGAATCACGTTGGCCGTGGCGGTGATCACCCCGTGGCCGCCTATAGCCATCATCGGCAGGGTCATCGGATCGTCGCCGGAAAGAACGGTGAATTCCGGCCCGCATTGGGAGATCATGTCCGTGGTTTTCTGCAGGTTCCCCACGGCGTCCTTCACCCCCGCGATATTCGGGTGGACCGCCAGCCGGGCCATGGTGGCGGGAAGAATCTCCACCGCCGTGCGACCGGGGATGTTATAGAGAATCTGGGGGATTTCCACAGCGTCCGCCACCGCCATGAAATGTCGATAGAGCCCCTCCTGGGTCGGCTTGTTGTAATAGGGGCTCAGCAGCAGCGCCCCGTCCACCCCAGCCTCGGCGGCATGGCGGGTGAGGTCTATAGCCTCGGCGGTGGAGTTGGACCCGGTCCCGGCGATGACCGGCACACGCTTGTTCACCACCTCCACACACAGCTCCACCACCCGATGATGCTCGGCGTGGGTCAGCGTGGCGGACTCCCCCGTGGTGCCACAGGGGAGCACTCCGTCGGAGCCGCTTTCAATCACCCAGTTGATCAGGTCCGTAAACGCCGTCTCATCCACCGCCCCATCCTTGAATGGGGTGAGCAGGGCCACAATCGATCCTTTGA
>JAOUNV010000431.1 GCA_029880775.1 Nitrospinota bacterium
TGAGGAATCCCAGGATTATATAAGGGTAAAGATGGGTGATGGGACAAGCCTCATGGAAAAGGCGTGGGTGGTTGCCCCGAGGATTATTGTCACCACCCCATTTGAGATGGACGCCTATATGGCCGATGGTAATGGAGTGCTCACCAGCAGCAAGGCTAACGTCAATTTTTTGGCGCGAAACAGGCTTGCCTGGATGAAAGTGTACACCAGCGATGTGGATCTGCCTCTGAGCAAAAACATTCCCGACGAAGTGCTGGAGGTTATGACTGGTCTGAGCCAGGCCATAGAGCGGGCAGGCGGCCTGGATAACTTCCGTAAAAACGTGCGGCCCCGACAACAGAAAAAGTATCGCGAGCCGACCATCAGTGTCGATTCTGGCATGATCAAGTATTCCTGAGTTTTTCGGGAGGAGGTTCCCCTCCTCCCGTTTTTTTTCCTTTGTTGGCGTGTGTAACGATACGGCGCCTGATATGGAGCGTAATGGGCCATATGTTTAATTGTTGGGGGGTAACATGCGTAATATTATTATCTTACAGGTTTCCATTTTCCTTGTTTTTACGCAATTACCGGCGAGCGCCGCGCCAGCGCTGGAAATCGATCCTGACAAGCCCACCTTTCTTTTGGGTCCATACATGGACCTGCTGGAAGATAAAACAGGAGAGCTTGCCCTTGAGGATGTGATCGCCCCGCCATACAGCGAGCGATTTTCTCCCCTGGGCCAGGATGTTCCAAACCTTGGAATTTCCAGAAGCGCGTTCTGGTTCCGCGTCACCATCAGCAACAACAGCCCCAGCCATGATCATATGGTCCTCCAGCAATTCACAAGCTGGATCGACTCCATTGATGTTTATTTGATTCCCGGTCCGTGGGAAACCAGAAACATAAACGCGGGGGCCAGTTATCCATTTTCCCAGCGACCCATTGTGAGCCCGCACTTTCTTTTTCCATTATCTATCAAGGCGCATGAGGAGAGTGTCTTGTTCATCAGGATAGCCGGCGATGAGCCGCTCCAGACGCCTTTCATGCTATGGCGCCAGCATGCTCTAAGCGCCCATATCCAAGGGCTTAACCTCTACTATGGCCTATGGTTCGGACTTCTTTTGGCCGTGTTCCTATACAACCTTTTTATATTTCTGTCGCTAGGGAATAAAGTTCATTTTTATTACGTGATTTATATCACATCCCTTGCTTCCATGATTTCCGTATACACAGGATACTCATTTCAATACTTATGGCCAGAGTCACCATGGCTTCAGGATCGGGCGTTGTTTCTTGCCGCGTATTTATCGATGTTTCTGGGGGTGGTATTCACAAAGGTCTTTTTCAATACCCGTCAGCGGCTGCCACGGATCAATCAGTTTCTTTCCTGGTTTCTGGCGCTGCTTCTAATACCTGGCGTCTATGGTGTGCTGAGTGGGTATCACCATTCAGCAAACCTTATATGTATTCTCATTGCCACTGTTTTCCCATGGGTCATGGCTGTCGTCGGGTTGGTGGCCTATTTCTATAAATTCCGCGAAGCAAGGTATTTTATACTTGCCTGGGCTTCCTCAATTTTGGGAGTCCTTCACACCAACCTGTCTCTGCTGTGGTATGACCGGGTAGACATACTATCAACCCATTCCATGGAGATGGGCACGGCGCTCAACGCTTTGCTTCTCTCATTCGCCCTGGCGGATAAAGTGAGAATCGAGCGTGCGGCAAAGGAGATTGCCGAGGAGGAAGTGCGGATAGTACTCACAGAATCGAAGCACGACCTGGAGGCCATGGTAGAGAAACGCACCGAGGAATTGATGGCCGCCAAGGAACTAGCCGAACAGGCCACCGAAATCAAGGACAAATTCGTCTCCATGGTCTCTCACGATCTGCGCGCGCCCATAGGCTCGCTGATCAATATGATAAAGTTATTAAAATTGGAAAACCCAGACACGCCCACCATTGCGATCAACGAGGAAATCGTCACCCGTGTGCTGGGCTCCTCGGAAAGGCTGCTGCGCCTGGTGGACAACATATTGAGCATCAGCAGGCTCTCCTCGGGAAAAATCGATGTCGACAAAAAACCCACGGACATGTGGCATCTTGCCAACTCCCACATCCTGGATCTGGAGTTTCTGGCCAGGGAAAAAGGAGTGATCATGATCAATGAGATGCCGCACGACTTCATGATTTCGGTGGACCCGGACCTGTTCGGCGAAGTATTGGCCAACCTGTTGTCAAACGCTATAAAGTTCTGCCACAAAGGTGATACCGTGACGGTTTTCCGGCCCGATGTCCCCCAGGGGGTAATGGCGGTACGGGACACCGGGATGGGAATAGACAGCAGGGTGTTCCCCGATATGTTCCGGATCGACATGCGCTTCACCACACCAGGCACCGACGGGGAGGTGGGGACGGGCCTGGGGTTGGCGTATTGCCACGAGATCATCGTCGCCCATGGCGGTGTCATCCGCGCGGAAAGCAAGCTGGGCGATGGAAGCGTGTTCTATATCGAGCTGCCCACGGAGGTAGGGTAGCCCCCTACCGAGCCAATGTTTTCCTCGCGATGGCGCTTCTGGCGTGCTAAAGTTGAGATTGTCCTTGTGTCAAGAAGTCGATAAAGATAAGGAAAGCCCCGATGAATAAAAAAACACGATACTCCATGTTCGCCCCCCTGGCTGCGGCCATCTTCGCCATGGCAGGATGCCACCACAAT
>JAOUNV010000068.1 GCA_029880775.1 Nitrospinota bacterium
CTTGCGTACTTGCCGTTTACCATGTTCGTGCCCAGGTCCGATTCTTTGGCGGCGGTGTAGAAAACGTGCCCGTCGGGATTGAGCAGAAACAGGTCGTAGTAGCCATACAGCTCTACGTATTTTTTGTAATACTCGTTCCCATTCTGGTCCACGGGGGAAAAAGCCTCCGCCACGTCTATCTCCGCCAGAATGGCCCAGGTGACATTGCCGATCTTCAGGGGAGCATAGGCCGAAACCACCGGGCTACCGCTAAAGCCTATAATCACATCGGCTCCAGCATTACCCGCCAGAGCCTCTCGGGCAGCCTCCGTGTCCACTTTTCCCTTTTCCGGATCTTGAAATGAGGCTTTAACAGAGTGGTTGGTGGGATCACGATAAGAATCGGAGCGCATCAGCAGGTCCGATCCCACCAGATATGTCTCGCCGGTTTTGCCCATGCCGTTGCGCTGGGTCATGATGGTGTTGATTTCCCCCAGCGACATCTGGAAAACCGCCACGCCGATCACCGACCCGCCGGAGCCATAAAGCGGAGTGGCCAGAAAAGCGGCAGGTTCATTTGATATGTCATACCAGGAATAGTCTATGAAGACCGGCCTGTTTCTTCCATCGCGAAAAGCCCGGGCCAGCCCGCTATCCTTCAGTTTGCCGGTTAGCAGGTTCTCGCCCAGATCCCCTTCTTTTTCCACGGTGAAGACCACGTTGCCGGAGTTGTCGATAAGAAAAACGTCGTAGAAGCGGAAACTTTTCTCGAACGACTGGAATCCGGGAAGCCTTCTATCGTACGCTTCTTTATATTGCTGACTATTCACCCCATATCGGAAGACATCTTCCATCTCGCGGACACCTCCTGTAAACCGAAGGTTTCGTTTCACGTCCTCCAGTTCGGCAAGCTTGTTCTCGAAATGCATTTTGATCTCGTGCGCTTTTATCTGGCGCACGGCTTCCATCTTGGAGATCGCCTCATGGCGCAGGGTGGCCACAGTCTCCATGATCACGCCCATGTCTCCCCGGCGCTCCTTGAAGAACTTCTCGATCTGCAGCTTTTTGACTTCTCTTAGTCCCCCCAGTTGGTTATACTCCTGCTCTTCCAGGTTGTTTCTCATCTCCCATTCGATCAAAACTCCGATTATTAAAAACGGAAGGATGCCCACCGCCAGGAAATAAACCAGAAGTTTGGATTGAAGCCTCCAGGTGCTCATTGTCGTATTTCTCCTCTTGCCGTCATGGCATCACCATGCGTCGAAAAAAATGTTGTGAATTTATATCCAGAAATTCTTTCAGTCCCCAGGCGGCCTGTAGTAGATGTGGCGCCACCTCTGATGTCAGTGACAAGAGATGAAAATAACCAGCGCAGAGGCCCTGGACTGGGGAACGAACTTTGCCGACTAGTCGAGCAACGCTCATTTAAGAACGAGCCAGCCTGTATATCTCCACCATTCATGATGAGATATTTTATCACAGTTTTTTCTAAACCATGAATTTATGACTCAATCGGTATATATAAACAGCTCTATATTTGCTTGAATTGTTTAGCCAATCTCAACACCTGGTCGTGGTAGTTGGAGCCTATCTCCGCTCCGTACCATATGTTGGGCAACTGGCTCATTCTTTCATATTTCATTTTGAATAATATCTGCCCATCCTCGATGATGAACGGCACGTCATGGGGGCGCACCTCCAGCACAGCCTTGGTCCCCTCCACCTCGCCGGACTTGCCGTATCCAAAGCCGGGATCGAAAAATCCGGCGTAATGGGTTCGCAGCTCGCCGGAACCTGCGTCGAACTCCACCATCTCCGCCGCGCAACTCATCGGCACCCGGATTCTTTCCTTCGACGCGAAGATGTAGAACTCCTCCGGCTCCAGGATCAGCCTGCCGTTGCGGGGGGGGTGTATCGGTTCCCAGAATTCATCGGCGAAATAGTGGGCCATCTTCTCAAGGTCTATCACATGACTGTTTTTCTTAGCCTTATAGCCTATAGGTCCGCCGTTGTCCGAGGTCAGGTCCACACTCATCAACAGGCCATCATTGGTTAGATGTCCAGCAGGGCTGTCAATAAATTCCCCATTGGAACCGAACAACAACTCTTCATCCATGTAGAGTGAAAACAATTCTTTTCCATAAACTTCAATTGGGTTTCCTAGATCGTAGAGGAACTCATGCTCTGCATGTGCAGTGTATAAACCGGTCGCCTCATCCTTTATTGATTTTCCAGGTTCTCGCTGTTCACTTTTCACAGGAGTTTGTGATGAACCTTTGCTATGTAAACGTAGCTGATTGAGCCTTTGTCCCGCTTTCACCTTTATAGTAAAAGAACGGGGCACCACCTCCAGATAAAGCTTTCCTCTATATCCCGCTGATACTTCCTCGAACCGGGAGCAGTTGTCTGTGATCACCCTGGTGAAGACATCCAGCCGACCGGTGGAGCTTTTTGGATTGGTCTTTCCCCGGACAGCGGCTCCCAGGCTCAGCTCCTCCATAAGCGGGATAAGGTACACGGCGCCCCGCTCCAGGATGGCTCCTTTCTCCAGGCCCAGCTCATACATCACCAGGTCGCTCATTTTATTGGCCACAGTGTCCGACTGGGGGAGGAAGCTTGATTGCAGCCGGTAGGCCGTTGGGCCGAGGCGAAGATCCACGGAGGCGGGCTGGACCTGTGCGACAAGATTCTCAGCTGGCGTGCGCGGAGCCGTGATGGATCCCCCCTCAATAAGCTTGATCAGCGCCTGCGAGGGGAGGACACCCAACATGTTTTCCTGTTTTTCGGCCATTAAAAGCCCCCAATGGCTTATGAATAATTGACTATGTTAAAGGACATACTATATCATCAATAGTTTAGCCATAATAACAGGCGTTATCGACAAATGGAATACACAGGCGCGGAGATTTTCGTTAAATCTCTGCTAAAACAGGGCGCCGACCTGATCTTCGGTTACCCCGGAGGCGTGGTGCTCCCGATTTACGACGAGCTTTTCAAGACACCCAAGCTGCGCCATATCCTGGTGCGCCACGAGCAAGGCGCGGTGCATATGGCCGATGGATTCGCCCGGGCCAACGGAAAGCCGGGCGTGGCCCTGGTCACCTCCGGCCCTGGCGCCACCAACACCGTCACCGGCATTGCCACAGCAAATATGGACTCTATCCCGATAGTGGTGTTCACAGGCCAGGTGCCCACGGGGCTCATCGGCAACGACGCCTTCCAGGAGGCGGACATCATAGGCATCACCCGCCCCTGCGTGAAACACAGCTACCTGGTGCGGGACGTGAAGGATCTGGCCTCCACCATAGCGGAAGCGTTTTATATCGCCACCACCGGCAGGCCGGGCCCCGTGGTGGTGGATTTGCCCAAGGATGTGCTGCTGGCCAAAACGAAATTTGAATACCCGGAGACGGTGGAGCTACGCAGTTATCGCCCCACCACATCGGCCAATAAGCGGCAGATTGACAAATTGGCCGCCGCCCTGGAAGAGGCCAAACGCCCTGTGCTGTATGTGGGGGGCGGCATGATCCTGACAAACGCCGCCGCCGAGCTGAAAAAACTGGCGCACACCATCCAGGCCCCCGTCACCATGACTCTCATGGGGCTGGGCAGCTTTCCATCATTGGACGATCTGTGCCTGGGGATGCTGGGGATGCACGGCACATACCGCGCCAACATGGCTGTGACTCATACCGACCTTATCGTGGCCTTGGGCGCAAGGTTCGACGACCGGGTCACCGGCAAGCTGGATGAGTTCGCCCCCAACGCCAAGGTGGCTCATGTGGATGTGGATCCTACCGCCATATCGAAGAACGTGCCTACGCACATCCCGGTGGTGGGGGACTTGAAAGACGCCATGAAAAAGCTCAATGCGGTGATCGCCGAGAGCAAGGTGGACTGGAAAACCAAGCATAAGCCGTGGCTTGCGCAGATTGACGAGTGGAAACACGCCAACAAGCTCGAATATGTGAAGAAAACCAACGTGATCAAGCCCCAATTTGTGGTGGAGGAGATCGACCGGGTCACAGGAGGGGACGCCATATTCACCACCGAGGTGGGGCAAAACCAGATGTGGGCCGCTCAATATCTAACCTTGAAAAGGCCGCGTACATTTCTGACCAGCGGTGGGTTGGGCACCATGGGCTACGGCTTTCCCGCAGCCATCGGCGCCCAGGCGGCTTTCCCAGACAAGGTGGTGATAGACATCGCAGGCGACGGCTCTATACAGATGAACATCCAGGAACTGGGAACGGCGGTGCAGCAGCGTTTGCCGGTGATCGTGGTGATACTCAACAACGGCTTTTTGGGAATGGTGCGCCAGTGGCAGCAGCTTTTCCATGGCAACAGATACGCCTATACCTGCATGGAGAGCCAACCGGATTTCGTAAAGCTGGCGGAGGCTTACGGCGCCTTGGGAATCCGCGCGACCAAGCCAGAAGAAGTGGGTCCGGCCCTGGAGAAAGCGATCGCCGCCCGCAGGCCCACTATTATCGACTTTGTGGTGGACCGGGAGGAAAACGTGTACCCGATGGTGCCGGCCGGTTCGCCGCTTAACAAAATGCTACTGGCCTAAGGGGGGAGAGCTATGAGACACACCATTTCAGTGCTGGTGGAGAACAAATTCGGCGTGCTTGCCCGGATATCGGGGCTTTTCTCCGGCCGGGGGTTTAACATAGAGTCGCTCTCTGTCGCTCCCACTTTGGACCTGACCACCTCCCGGATGACCATCATCACCAGAGGAGACGACGCCATCATCGAGCAGGTGACAAAACAGCTCAACAAGCTGATCGATGTCATAAAGGTGATAGACTTCTCTGACGAGGATTTCATCGAGCGGGGAATCGTCCTGGTGAAAGTGAATTCCGAGCCGAACAACCGCGCCGAAATATTGCGGATGACGGAAATATTCCGCGGCAAGGTGGTGGACGTTTCGACCAAGACCTACACTATAGAAGTCACCGGCGCTGAAGCGAAAGTGAGCGCCTTTGTGGAAATGATAAAACCTCTTGGGATTATAGAGATCGCCCGCAGCGGCAAGATCGCCATGTCTCGGGGGAAAAAAACCCTGGGATAGGCCATACACCGCATCCGGCCCTGTTCCATATAACCGAAAAGCAAGGAGAGATTGATTTCAATGGCTATTATTTATTACGAGAAAGACGCTGACATATCGCATCTGAATGGCAAAACCGTGGCCATAATCGGCTATGGCAGCCAGGGCCACGCCCATGCGCTGAACCTGCGAGACTCCGGTGTCAAAGTGGTGGTGGGGTTGCGCGAAGGGAGCTCCTTCAGGGAGAAAGCTTCCGCGGAGAAGGACATCACCGTCATGACCCCCGCCGACGCGGCAAAGGCCGCCGATGTGATCATGGTCTTGGCGCCGGATACCTCCCAGGCCGATATCTTCAACAACGATATCCTGCCCAACGCAAAGAAGGGCTCCGCTATAGCTTTCGCGCATGGGTTCAACATCCACTTCAACCAGATCGTCCCGCCGGACCATATGGACGTGTTCATGATCGCCCCCAAGGGCCCGGGACATCTGGTGCGCAGGCAATTTACCCAGGGTGGCGGAGTGCCTTGCCTTGTGGCAATACATCAAGACGCCTCCGGAAAGACGAAAGAAATCGCCCTGGCCTATGCCCAGGGGATCGGCGGAACCCGCGGAGGCGTAATCGAAACCTCCTTCCAGGAAGAGACGGAGACTGACCTTTTCGGCGAGCAGGCGGTGCTGTGCGGTGGTGTGTCAGAGCTTATCCGCGCAGGATTCGACACCCTGGTGGAGGCTGGATACCAGCCGGAAGTGGCCTACTTCGAGTGCCTCCACGAGATGAAACTTATCGTGGACCTGATTTTTGAAGGTGGCATCGCCAACATGCGATACTCCATATCCGACACAGCCAAGTTCGGCGATGTGACCCGAGGCCGCAGGGTGATCACCGAGGAGACCCGCATGGAGATGGCCGACATCCTGGAGGAAATCCAGAATGGCGAGTTCGCCCGCGAATGGGTGCTGGAGAATAAGGCAAACCGCCCTGTGTATAACGCCCTGTTGCGCAAAGACGCCGACCACCTGATCGAGGATGTGGGCTCCGAGCTTCGCTCCATGATGCCATGGATCGGAAAGAAGCTGGACTAAGACTATGCCGTTTGATCGCGAATGCCTTTTGTTCGTCATCCCGCTGGTTGTGGTGGCGCTGGCCTTGTTCCTGTTCGGGTTGGCGAAGCCGGCATGGGCCGTTGTGGCTCTGGCGGCTTTTGTCCTCTTTTTCTTTCGGGACCCCAGCCGGGTGATCCCGGCGGACGAGGATCTGATCGTGGCCCCGGCGGATGGCAAGGTCATCAGGATCGACTCCTCTTATCAGAATGACGACTTCCCGGACGGGGCGGTGTGCGTCTCCATTTTCCTCTCCATATTCAATGTCCATGTGCAGCGCTCCCCCATCGCCGGGACAGTAGCCACCAAGAAGTATAACAAGGGGCTTTATCTGGCGGCATGGAACCATAAGGCGAGCGAGGACAACGAGAGCAACTTGACGATCTTCGATACAAGTATCGGTAAAGTGGGAGTCAAGCAGATCGCCGGACTGGTGGCCAGAAGGGTGGTCACTCGGGTGAACGTGGGCCAGACCCTGGCCAAAGGAGAGCATATCGGGCTCATAAGGTTCGGCTCCCGGGTGGACCTGATTCTGCCACAGGATGTGGAACTGGTTTCCAAGATGGGGGACAAAGTCTCCGGGGGAAGCACCGTTATGGCCAGGATAAAGGTCAAGGCTGACTGACCATGGATACGCACGAGCAGAATCACACTGAAAACTCCAATGGCGAGGTGGACCTCAACGGTATACCTCCGGAGGAGCAAATGGAGCCGGGCGGCAGGCTGCACAAGTTCCGCAAGGGGGTCTTCATAGTCCCCAGCCTGGTCACCTCCGCGGCGTTTTTCTGTGGATTTTACACCGTCGTGGCCTCCATCAACGGCGACTTCTACAAGGCTGCGTGGGGGATCATATTGGCCATGATCCTCGATGGGCTTGACGGGCGGATCGCCAGGGCCATGGGCGCCACGTCGAACTTCGGTGTGGAGTTTGACTCGTTGTCGGATCTTATGTCCTTCGGCCTGGCGCCGGCCATCCTGATGCATAACTGGGTTTTGCAGCCATACGGCAGGCTGGGGTGGATGGCGGCGTTTCTGTTTGCCCTGTGCGGGGCTCTGCGGCTGGCGCGGTTCAACATCCAGCAGTCCGACACCAGGAAGGATCACTTTGTGGGGATGCCCATCCCGGCGGCGGCGGGGCTTTTGGCCGCCACTGTGCTGCTGACCACTGGCGCGCTGGAGATGGAGAAAGCGCCTGGTGTCCTGATGCTGGTGACCGTCTACGCGCTGGCGCTTTTGATGGTGAGCAATGTCCCGTATCGCAACTTCAAATATATCGACACGAAAAAAAGGAGACCCTTTCATCTGTTTTTATGGATGGTGCTCTTCTTGTTCATTGTGGCTCTGTTCCCCCACCATATGCTTTTCGCCATGACGCTGGCCTACATGGCCCACGGCCCAGTGGAATGGCTGCTGGCATTGCGCAAGGGTGATGGGGACTCGGAGCAACATCCGGAAGAGGAGACTTCCGGGCCGATGTGATCTCGGACAATTAAACAAATTCGTCCCCTCTGGTGGGGTATTGTGATGACGTTATGACGCCTGAAGAAGAAAAATACCTGAGGATCCAGGAAG
>JAOUNV010000432.1 GCA_029880775.1 Nitrospinota bacterium
CCTGGGGGGCGCCATTTCCCTGAAGACTTCCAGTGAAGGGACATCTGTCTATCTATACCTCCCGCTGCGCAAGCCGCGCATCCTGCTGGTGGACGACGACCAGGCGATGCTGGATCTTTGTAGAAAAAGACTTGGGAACCTGGATGTGGAAATAGTGGAAACGTGCGATGGCGCAGAGGCCCTGAAAATTATAGGGGGCGACTCCCTCGACCTTGTGGTTTCCGACATCATGATGCCTGGAGTGGATGGCTTCCAGATACTCGAATCCACCCGCAACAATGTAAAAACATCCGGCCTGCCCATCATCATCATCACCGGTGAAGACGGGGATGAAGTTCGCCAAAAGGCTTTTGCCATGGGGGCTAGCGATTTTTTACACAAGCAAGGCTCCGGCGCCGAACTGCTGAACATGGTGAAAAAAAGAATATACAAGTGACGGCTCCTGCCATTTAGGCTTACTTGATTTTACCCACCCCTCCCCTGCCGCGCTGATATAATGCCCCATCTGACTCAGCAAGGTGAAGCGACCAGAAACATGAACAGGAAAACCAAGATCATCTGCACCATAGGCCCGGCCTGCAGTAGCCTGGAGACCTTGAAGGCTATGATGCTAGCGGGTATGGACATCGCCAGGCTCAACTTCTCCCATGGAACCCACGAGAGCCATTACGACACTATCGAAAACTTGCGTCAGGCAAGCCTGGAAACCGGCAAGCGTATCGGTATACTGCAGGATCTTTGCGGACCAAAAATAAGGCTCGGCAAGTTAGACGGGGAATTCACTCTGGAGTCTGGAGGGCTGGTGGCCCTCACCGAAGGAGAATCATCCGATGACGGCAGCCTGCCCGTGAACTATCCCCACCTGGTGGAGGATCTGGCCCAAGGCGCCAGGATCCTGCTGGCCGATGGCCTGGTGGAGATGGTGGTGGAGGAAAAGAGAAGCGGAAGCCTCATATGCCGAATCATAAACGGCGGCGTGGTCACATCCCACAAGGGAGTGAACCTTCCCCTTAGCAAGCTTAGGATACCAGCCTTCACAGAGAAGGACAGAAAAGACCTTACGTTCGGCCTTGAGGTGGGTGTCGACTTTGTGGCTATGTCCTTTGTCAGGGACGAGACAGACCTGGCGCCGATCCTGGAAATCCTGGCCGACCAACAGGAAAACAGGCCGATGCTGCTGGCCAAAATAGAAAAACCGCGCGCGGTGGAAAGCCTGGACAACATCCTGGCTGTAGTGGATGGGATCATGGTGGCCAGAGGAGACCTGGGCGTGGAGACACCCTATGAAAGACTACCCATGATGCAAAAGAGGATCATCGCCGCCACCAGAAAGGCCGCAAAGCCGGTCATCACCGCCACCCAGATGTTGCGATCCATGGTGGACCACCCGCGCCCCACCCGCGCCGAAACCACAGACACCGCCAACGCCATCCTGGATGGCACAGACGCGGTTATGCTATCCGAGGAGACCGCCATGGGCGCCTACCCTGTGGAGTCGGTGCGCGCTCTGAACAAAATCGCCATCGCCACGGAAGAGGAGATCGATTATGAAAAATACATGGACGAACCAGTGTCCCCGCTGCTGGCGCCGATCCCAGCGCAAATTACCAAATCCGCCTGCTCCCTCTCCAACGATCTGGGCGCAAAGTGCATGGTCACCATCACAAGCTTCGGATACACTCCCAGGATGATCTCCCGTCTGAGACCCCAGGCGCCAGTGCTGGCCATATCAAATGACGAATCGATCCTGCGCAAGCTGCAGCTTACCTGGGGTGTGATCACGGTCCTGGAGCCGGAGATCGACGAACAGGACGGCTTGCTGGAGTTCGTGTTCAACACCGTGCGGGACAGAGGCTTATGCGCGGAGGGGGACAAGCTGGCCCTGGTTTATGTCAACCCATACGACGAGCAGGGAAAGGAAAACGTGATTAAAATCATCAATGTCCCTGGCATCCTGGTGTGACGACGAACAGCCTTTTCCATCTGAAAATCCTTGGGCCGGTCTGCTACAATATCCCTTTTCGCGGCCCTGGCCCCGGCGGCCTGGCTCGCCATAACAACGATTAACATAATTCATCATCTCTGGAGGTAGATAACGCATGGCTGTGGAGCTGGATACCCTGAACGAAATGATCAGGGAAAAGAGCGGGTTTTTGGATGAGCTAAGGACCCAAATAAGTCGCGTGATCGTGGGGCAGAACAAGATGGTGGAGGGCATGCTCATCGCCATCCTTTGCCGGGGCCACGCTTTGCTGGAGGGAGTGCCTGGCCTGGCCAAAACCCTCTCCATACACACCCTGGCCCAGACCCTGGACCTGGGGTTCAGAAGGCTGCAGTTCACGCCGGACATGCTCCCCGCGGATATCACCGGCGGCGAGATATACAACGCCAGGGATGGCGGGTTCGAGGTTCGCAAAGGCCCCATCTTCGCCAACGTAATCCTGGCCGACGAGATAAACCGCGCCCCGGCCAAGACTCAAAGCGCCCTGTTGGAGGCAATGCAGGAGCGGCAGGTGACCATCGGCGGCCAGACTTTCCCCCTGCCGGAGCCCTTTATCACCCTGGCCACCCAAAACCCGATAGAGCAGGAGGGAACATACCCCCTGCCGGAGGCCCAGGTGGATCGCTTCATGCTGAAGCTGAAGATCGATTACCCCACCAGAGATGAAGAG
>JAOUNV010000433.1 GCA_029880775.1 Nitrospinota bacterium
TATTGGAATGGAAAACACTACCCAGTCGGAGACCCTCAGGTTCACCGACTGGGTAGTGTTTTCCATTCCAATACCAAAGCTGCTTCCCCCCTGGTTCAGGTAGTTATAATTCGCCACCACATCCAGCGCAGGCAGCCTGTCGCCTTTCACTTTGGCAGTCTCTTCGGCGGCCACCTGCAGCGCCTTTTGCTTCAGCTCCAGGTATGGGCTGGCGGCCAGCGCCTCCTCGGTCCACTTTTCTATGTCGTCCGGCATGGGGGGCGCGGGGGTGAAATCCTCCCGCAAAGGCGCCAGAGTGAAGCCTGTCTCGCCAATTATCTTGGTCAGCTCCTCCCCAGCGATCAGTAGCCCCTGGCGCGCCATGATCTCCTGGGAAACAGTGATGTCGAACCTGGCCTGGGCTTCGTGGGTGTCTGTGATGGAGGCGGCCCCCAGTTCGTAAGATTTCCTGGCCCTGGCCAGGTGCTCTGATATGGCTTGCTTTTGGGCGTCTATAAAATCGATGGTGTTTTGGGCCAGCAGCGCATTGAAGTAAGCATCCGCCGTCCGCTGGATCATGTTTTGACCAGCCAGATGATAGGCGATCCGGGCCATCTGCGCCGCGGCTTTTCCCTGACGACGAACGGCCATGTTCCTCATTCGAAACAGGGGCTGGGCCACGGATATTGAGTATCCTCCCCCTGGGTAATTGGTGTGGCCCCCCTGCAAAAGCTCTGTCCCTTTGTATGTGATGTTCTGGTCTGTATAGCCCACGCTCCCCTCCAGAAACACCTGCGGCAGCATGACTGCGGCGCCTTGCTTTCCCTTTTCCACTCCAGCGTCCCGGGCGGCCCTTTCCGCGGCATGGGTGGCGTCGCGCTCCAGGGCCAACGAATATACTTCCATCAGGCCCAGATTGCGGCTTTGCGCCTGGGCATGCCCGGCCCAGGGGGCCAGCGCCATGATCATGAAAAACAGAGGATACCTATACATTGTCATACCTTCCCAGATACAGCTTTATTAGCGTTACCGCGAGAGCCGAGGCGCGACAGGCCGAGCTCCACCAGCGAATAAACCGATGGCACCACCACCAGAGTAAGTAGCGTGGAGGTGACCATCCCTCCGATGACCACCACCGATAACGGTCCACTCACCTCGGCGCCCGCGCCCAGCCCCAACGCGGCGGGCAGAAGCACCAGTACCACAGTAAGCGATGTCATAAGCACCGGCCGCAAGCGGATGGGGCACGCCTCCATCAGCGCCTGGTTCACTTCCATCCCCTCCTGGCGGAACTGGTTTGTGAGATCTATAAGTAGTATGGAGTTCTTCGCCACCAGCCCCACCAGCAGCACCACCCCGATCATGGAAAATATATTCAACTGCATCCCGGTTAAATAAAGCGCTCCGATGCCTCCGATCATTGCCAATGGCTGGGCGGTCATGATTATAATCGGCTGCAGGAAGGAGTTGAACTGGCTGGCCAGCACCATGTATACCAGCACCGTGGCCAGGATGAATGTGAAGATCATATACTTGGCGGTTTTCTGGAATTCTTCGGCCTGCCCCATCATCACCAGGGAGACACCCATGGGCAAGACCTTGCCCGCCGATTCCTTCACCATACTAATAGCGTCGGCCAGCGGAACGGTGGGGGAACCGAAGAAAAACGAGGCGTATTGCAAATCGTATTTCGATATCACCGCAGGCCCAAGCTTTTGCTCAAATTTCGCGATGGTATCCATCCGGACCAGCCGACCATCCCTGGAGCGAAGATATATTCTCTTGAGGTCTTCGTCGTTTTTCAGCTGCCCCTCTGCGGCCTTGAGGCGGATGTCGTACCTGTCGCCATCCCCCGGCTCATCGTTGAACTTGGCCACGTCATAGCCCCCCGCCAGCACGTTCACCGCCAACGCCACATCTCTGGCGGAAAAACCTAGGCTGGCGGATCGGGTCCTGTCCACCTTCAGGTCCAGCTGTGGCAGGTTCAGTTGCAGATCCAGGTCCATTCTCCCCAGGCCTGGCGCCTTGGCCATTTCAGCCATCAGCTTGTCGCTGGTCTTTGCCACCTTCGCCAGGTTCTGGCCCTTAAGGGCGAATTGCAGCGGTTCACCTCGCATGCCCCCAACGATGGGCATCTTTACGGCAAAAGCCTTTATGCCTGGCAGCTTCATGAGTTCCTTGTTGATGGCAGCCATAACCTGAGCCTGGCTTCGATCTCGCTCACGCCTGGGAGTCAGGTTCACAAAGGCCATCCCCTGGTTCACCTGGCCCATCCCCCGGCCCAGGCCTATCCCGCAGAAGAACTTTTCCACTTCTTCCTGGGAACGGAGGATCGCCTCTATCTTCTTCAGCTTCCCATCGGTGTATTCTATGTTGGAGCCAAGTGGCGCCTTGAAGATTATATTGAATCTCCCCTCATCCTCATCCGGGACAAAGCCCTTGCCGATCCTGGAGAAAAAGAATCCGCTGGGGAGAACCACCAGTATGGTCAATACCACCACCAACCAGCGATGGAGAAGCGCCATTCCCAGTATGCGCCGGTATAACTGTTCCATAGCCTGGAAAATCGACTCCAGCGTGTTATAGACCCGGTTATGTTTTTCCGCCACCTGCAGGTATCTGGAGCAGAGCATGGGAGTGAGGGTGAGTGAAACGAACAGTGAGACCATCACTCCAAAGGTGACCACCAAGG
>JAOUNV010000434.1 GCA_029880775.1 Nitrospinota bacterium
GGCGGAATAGTCCCCCAGCGCCTCCGGTGTCCATGGGCCAACGAAGATCGCCCCTGCGTTTTCTATCTTCTTTACTATAGCTCCCGGCTTTTTTATTATTAACTCCAGGTGCTCCGGCCCAAACCGGTTGGCGATCTGGACCGCGTCATCGATATTCTCCACAACAAAAGCAAAGCAGTTACGCTTCAGGCATGCCTTCACGATATCCTTGCGGTCCAGCTGCTCCGTCTGTTTTTTAAGCTCCCCTGCCACGGCTTCGGCCAGAGCAGCCGAAGTGGTCACTAATATCGGATAAGCGTTTTCATCATGCTCCGCCTGGGACAAAAGGTCCGCCGCCACCACATCAGGCCGGGCGGTGTCGTCTGCGATTATCAGTATCTCGCTGGGACCGGCCACCATGTCGATGGCCACTTTGCCGAACACCTGTCGCTTGGCCTCTGCCACGTATGCGTTTCCCGGCCCCACTATTTTATCGACGGGTGGGATGGAGGCGGTTCCATACGCCAGCGCCGCGATGGCCTGGGCGCCCCCCACCTGGTATATCTCGTCCACTCCGGCGATGCGGGCCGCCGCGATGGTGTGGGGATTCAACTGGCCGCCAGGCGCCGGGCTGACCATGACTATCCGCTTCACCCCTGCGATGCGGGCTGGGATGGCGTTCATCAAGGCGGAGCTGGGATATGAGGCCTTGCCACCTGGGACGTATATCCCCACAGCCTCAATCGGCCGGATGATTTGCCCCAAAGTAGCCCCTGGCTCATCGACGGACCATGACCGCTCCACCTGGCGCATGTGGAACTTGCGGATTCTGGTGGCGCTGGTTTTCAATGCGCGTACAACCTTGGGATCGCAAAGGCGCTCCGTATCGCTGATATCAGAGTCGGATAGGCGGATATTTTTGGTGGTGGGAGATATTTGGTCAAATTTCTTTGTATATGCAAACAAGGCTTTGTCACCTCGTTTGCGCACATCGGCTATGATTTTACCCACAACTTCTGCCGTGGCCCCGGTGGAAGTCTCCCCCATCCGGCCATCGAGCGTTGTGAGGGCTTTATCAAAAGCAGGGCTGCCCGCCGCCACTATTTTCATCGCTCACCCACCATGGTTATGTCCGCGTTGAACTCCAAAGCGCCCCCCACCGGCAGGTCAACGTCCTTTAGAATGACGATACACGATCCCTGGTAGGTACGTTCGAATCCGGATTCTGATTGGGACACAGTCTCCACCGGGTAGCGCCATGCGTCGAAATGAGTCCGCGAGTTTATCCGGACAGAGAATCCCGCCCAGTCGTCTCGCATCCCCACCCACACGGCTCCGGTGTCGGAAAGGGTCTCCTTGAGCCGTGGCTTTTGTGTGGCGGAGCCGCCGATCCAGTAGCGGTCGTCGGCGTCTGCGGCCAGCAGCGTCATGTTAAACTCCACCGCCAGCCTGAAGCTCAATGGAGCGCCGCTTTCATTGGCCACCCGATACTCGGCCCGGATAGCGGACTCACGGCCATCCATGCGATACGTCTTGGATATAAACAGCGGCCTGGCCTCCCCCTGGTCGTTGAATATTCCTCTCCGCTCCAGCCGGACGCCCACTTCTCCGTTCCCTTCGCTCATCTCCGCCAGAGTCCACGGGTGGTCGACGAAGTCACCCAGTTGCTGAAAGTCCCCTCGGCTGTACGCCTCCAGGGAAGTCTCCTTGCGGATTAGCGAGTCCTGATAAACGGCCCTGGGGTATCTGTCATATATCAGATGATCCGCCAGCCCCTCCTCCTTGAAGCGGACCAGGTCGTGGATGCTGGCTGGCTGATCCTGCTGCGTTCCCTCACCGGCCACAGCGCGCAGAATCTTGTCATGGTATGCCTCCTTGCGGCGCGCGAAAGTGTTGGTGAGGCAGAAGGCGGCCGGGCGGTAGTCCAGCATAAAGATGGCGCCTCCCTGGCCTGGGGATATGCCTGTCGTCACCTGTGGGTTCTTCAGGATGATATCTTCGCGCCCATCGGAATCGAAGTCGAGCCGCTCCACCGATGTCCATGGCCCGGCGCCCTTTGTTGCCAAGTCCATCCCGTTCTCCGCCCGAATCAGGCTGGCGTACACGGCATGGCGAAGGTAGTTCAGATACAATCCGCCGAATAGCCCGTGCCAGTATGCGCAGTTGCATTGCCCTCGATAAAGCTCTTTGCGGGCCACATCGGCGGTGTCTTTCGCTTCGGCCGCCCCGGCGGAGACTGCGCGGGAGACATAGAGCATTTTTTTGTGCATTCTGTTTGACTCGTCATACTTGGCCAAAAAGTTGTCCCACAGTCCGCCCCTGATAAAGGGTTTGTACTCCTCCTTTTTTCCGGCGCTCTTGATCTCCTCCAGCGTTTTGTGGAAGTTATGCTGGGCTTCGGCGTTGAGGGTCCATTCTCCCATTTCCTCATAAGAGGCGGGGGGAAGATATGTCCTGCCCATGGGAGGGTTCTCCGCTATAAACTCGGAGAAGAGAGTCATCCTTATCCTGTCAGAGTTTTTCTCCAGGGTGGTGTAGAACTCTTCCAGCCATTTCTTGCCATACACCCATTCGTGGGTTTTCGGCCATACACCGAACTTCTCTCCATCGTCGCCATAGGTGACACCGGTCGCGCCCATGTCTCCTGCGGCCCAGGTCATGTAGTCGATAGTTTCCTCCGGCGCCCGGAA
>JAOUNV010000435.1 GCA_029880775.1 Nitrospinota bacterium
ATCCAGGGGTAAACAGGCCTTTCCTGTACCGCGTAACCCAGGAACCCGACAAGAGCGTTCGACTGGCCGCTGTCACGGAGGCTCCACCTGGTCATCCGTCATACGCATGGGGGGAGGCTCTGGCGGCCACACTTGCCAAAGAACATCAGGCAGAAGCCATTTATTACGATACGCCGGGAGTGCTCAATCCCTCGTACACCACCGTCACTCCCCAAGCCGTCTCCCTGGTCAGACCTCTTTTCCACAATGCGTGCCGCCAAGCCGCCTCTGGAGTCAACACGGCATATATACTATCGGAGCCAGGCATGATCGAATCGGTCCGGTCCGCTGCCAGGGCCTTTAATGCGTCCTTCAAGGAGTTCAGAGAAAAAAAATTCACCATCCTGCATTCCTTCATTCCGCCAAACAGCGCCCCAGAGCTGAAGACTATACCCCCGCTGCAAATAGAGGTGGAGGCCTCCTCCAACCCCTCCGCCATCGCGGCCGCCATCGATAGCAACGCCGCCACATTCTGGTCCTCCAATTCCCCTCAAGAAAACATCACCATCCAGTTCGCGCTCCCCTCCCGGCGAATGGTGGCTGGCGTGGACCTTCTTTCCACATATCCAGAAAACTCCCCATTGCATTTGGAGATCGATATCTCGATTGACGGCAATGTGTGGACACAAGTCGCTTCCATGAGCAGTCAGGCTGCCGCCATGAGGTTTTATGGGAGCAGATTTTCATTCATTCCAAGGACACGTCTTCTGTCATATCGATTCTCGCCCAGTCCCGCCAAATATATACGGTTACGGCAAACCGCGCAGTATATCGTGGACTGGCATATCGCGGAGACATGGATATTGGAAAGCGCGACCTCCCAAAATGAAAACGATCCGATCAGCGTCGCCAGCTCTGACGCGCCTCCGGTGGAGTGGAGAGAGCAATGGGCCCTGGGCGACCCCTTCGCGCTGGCCCGGCTGTGGAGCGGAGTCTCTTGGCCGAACCCGGAGCCTCTGCTGCTCTCCGGAATATGTCTGCCGCCAAACAGAGTGAACGGACGTGACCCGGCCATCCCCCGTCCTGTGGAAGGGTTGAAAAGTATAATCGGAACATCATCATCGGCTCCAGCCGTGGAGGCTTATCTTAATAGCGAAGGGGCGAAGTATACCATCGAGACCTCCGGAATTTACCGCGCCTGGCGCTCGATTGTCCATCCCCTGACCACGCGCATTCCCATCCCTGGCAGCTATATCGTTTCTGTCAGCGCAAGCCATAACCAGGAGGTTGCGTTGGCCGCTTATGACGAAGATATATCCACTTCATGGCGAAGCGGCGTTGCGCAGGCGGCGGGAATGAGCCTGACAATCCAGCTTGCCAACGCAATGGTGGTGAGCGGAGTGGCCCTGGACGCGGGAGAGGATCTGCTGGACTTGCCTCGCGGCGCCCAGGTGGAGATATCGGAGGATGGCATTGCCTACCTGCCGGTGGAAAACCCGCGCAACGCCCACCGCAGGTTCATCATGGAGGAGGGGCGGCCAGTGGGGGAGGACTCTGCGATGCTAATTCTGTTCGATCAGGTGAAGGCGGCCTATATTCGTGTGACCCTTATCGAAGATCGCGAAGCGTACAACTGGTCGGCGCGGGAAGTATCCGTCTACAAGCCCGCTCCACTTAAGGACATTGATTCCGCTCTGCAGGAAGCTCGCTGACGATTAGTCGGGTTGTATAAAAAGGTTTCCTTGCTAGGAACAGGGCAGGGAGTCTGCGGATGATTTACGGCAGGTGGCTGGATCAGGAAGCCGCCGCTTTTTCGATAGCCTTCACGATTTCGTGCCCCCTTCTCTGGTGCAGATCCAGGCTCACAGCTCCGGAAGGCTTGGCGATGACCCCATGGGCGCCAAGTTCAATCACTTCCTTTGCGGTTTCTGAATCTTCCTGGGTAAGAGAGGAGAGCACTATGACTTTGGCCAGGTTTTTCCCTTTGATGGCCTGCAGGTATTCCAGCCCCGTCATCACCGGCATTTCGATATCAAGCAGCACCACATCGGGGCTGAGAGCCTCGGTTTTTTCCAGCGCCACCTTGCCGTTATTGGCGTCCCCCACCACTTCGATGTCTGGAGAGGAGCTTACGATATCCTTGACCAGCCTCCGCATCATCATAGAGTCGTCGACAACCAACACCTTCACTGGCATAATTCCCCCCGCTTGTCTTTAAATATTCTAAGAAATAGATACGCTCATTCCTGACCCGGCATTATATAGCATATCCCCTGCCTCAAATGCCTCAAAACAGCAATTGCCTTTTACGGCGCCACAATCGATCCCAGGGCGCTGTCGGCCTCATGCTTTTTTGGCAAGCCTTTCGTGGATCACAGCGCGCACTTGATCAGCGTCCGCCGGCAGCTCAATAGGCAGGTTGGCGTGGTGGGAAGTGATAGAGTCGATCTGTCGCGTATGGTACTCGGTCTTGAAATGGGAGAACTTGAGCCCGTGAGCGGTGGAGATGACCACAACCCGGTCTTTGGGAGTTATCTCGCCTCTATCCACCAATTTAAACAGCGCTGCCAGAGCCACTCCCGTGTGGGGGCAGGTATACATGCCGGTTTTGTCCGCCCTGGCGCAAGCGTCTGCCAGTTCCTGTTCGGTGGCCTGCTCCACTATTCCGTTGAATTCTTTTAGTATCT
>JAOUNV010000436.1 GCA_029880775.1 Nitrospinota bacterium
CACCTTTTTGCTCGGTGGTATCGCCGCCATCTCTCTGGTGGTGGGGGGGATAGGCATCATGAACATAATGCTGGTCACCGTGACGGAGCGGACCAGGGAGATAGGGCTTAAAAAGGCGCTGGGCGCTCGCCGGGCGGATATCCTGTGGCAGTTTCTGGTGGAATCGACGATCCTGGCTGGGATCGGGGGGCTGATAGGAGTTGGGCTGGGCGCCACTGTGGCCCACGTCATTGGGCGCTTTTCCGAATGGGGTACCCACGTTTCGCTAGGCTCTGTGGTGATAGCCTACTCCACCGCTCTGGTGGTGGGAGCGTTCTTCGGCTGGTGGCCGGCGTACAAGGCTTCCCGGCTCAACCCGGTGGACGCTTTGCGGGGGGAATGAGGAGAGAAAATGACTGAGGAACTGAATAAGCTGGGCGTGGTGATCATGGCTGCGGGGAAGGGGACCAGGATGAAGTCCGACTTACCCAAGGCTCTGCATATGATCGGGGGAAAGCCTCTGGTGATGTGGGTGGTGGAGGCGGCCAGGCCCCTGGCGCCGGAGCGGATAGTGGCTGTCGTGGGGCATAAACGGGAGATGGTGAAAGAACGGCTGGCTGGCGAGGGAGTGGTGTTCGCGCTCCAGGAGCCGCAGCTGGGCACCGGCCATGCCTTGGCCTGCGCCGGGGAGGCCTTTCACGATTTCAAAGGGGTGGTTCTGGTTCTCTCCGCCGATGTGCCGGCCATAAAGAGCGAGACGCTTCAAAGACTTCTGGAGGAGCGGCGGCGAACCGGCGCGGCAGTGGCATTGCTCACCTGCCGAATGGATGAGCCGGGCGCTTATGGGAGAATCATTCGCCAGGAAGGCGAGGTGGAGGCTATAGTAGAGGCCAGGGACGCCACCGCAGGGCAGCTTGCCGTGGAAGAGATTAACGCCGGGATATACGCCTTCGACGCGGAATTCGTCTTCGGCGCCCTGGGCAAAATCGGGCGGGGTAACGCCCAGGGGGAGTATTACCTGACCGATATAGTGGCGATGGCCTCCGCACAGGGGCTGGGCGTGGCGGCGGTGATGATAGACGACCCGATCCAGATCCTGGGGGTGAACACTGTGGATGAACTGGCCGGGCTGGAGCGGGCCATGCTGGGCGAATAATCGGAACGTGGATACTTCCTTGGCGGATAGAGTGCATACAGTAAATGGCCATTCAGAATAAGTTATCAGCGGCGGATTATAAAAAGATTCTGGACGAATCGAGCGGCCAGACCCGCAATCTGATGGTTGTCTTTATTCCTATTCTACTTTTCATGATGGTTACCGCCGCGTCAACCTCTCATATTCAGTTGTTTGTTCCAGACAGCAAGTTACCTCTTCCGCTAATTAATGTTGAGGTGTCTGTTGTCGATTTTTACATAATCGCTCCATTTATATTTCTCATGTTCCACCTGGACTTGCTTTTGAACCTACTGAAACATGCGGAAAAGTTCAAAGCATGGGTGAAAAGAACGGCGAAAGAAAGTGATAAAAAGATAGAGGAAACCGAGGTTCCTGACGAAATATTATATCAGTTCGTTTTCAATTATTATCATTCCGGAAGCCAGCCATGGACCTTGAATATTGGGATAATGCTTGTAACATGGCTAGTTGCCTTCTGTGCGCCTCTCTTTGTCTTGGCGCAAGTGCAATACATGTTCTTGCCGTATCATGGTAAATGGATAACACTATGGCATCAGTGCCTTGTGTGCCTCGACGCGGCCGCTCTTTCAATTTATTGGATAAAAATAAGACGACCGGGGTGGAAGTGGCCTCAATTGGTGAAATTAGAACCGCAAACCGTAATTCCTGAATTCTTTCTCTATATACCATCTTTGATGTTTGTCTTTATGGTCTGCTTCTTTTGTTTATCCCTAGCAGTAATCCCGGACAGCAGGGAAGATTCCGGAATGGTCAAAATGTTAAATGAGGTTACGAATGGGCGGGTCGGTCTTAAGCGTAATCTGGACCTTGAAATGGAAATAGCACAGGGAAAAGTAAATGTGGGTGCAGGTGCAGATTTTAGTTACAGAGACTTGAGATTCGCAAACCTTGGGCGGGTATACCTGAGGGGAGCTAATCTAATGGGAGCAAATCTTGAGGGAGCGAATTTATCAGAATCAAATCTTTCAGGCGCAAATTTAAGTTACGCATACATGGATGACATTATTTTATATAGGGCACGCTTAGAAGGTGCGAAATTATCAAGTATTCATCTTATCAATGGGTATTTCGATGAAGTTGATCTTACAGGTGCAGACCTGTCAGACGCAATGCTTGATATGTCGGAATTTTATCGAACAAATTTATCAGGCACGAATTTAAGCGGTATACACCTAGAGGGGGCTATTTTTGACCTTGAAGAATTAGAGGGGGCGTATATCTACGGCGCTTATATCAGAGGCGCAAGAATTTATTTTCCAGATTCAGCTATGGTTGAACATGTAAGTGTTGAGCGTTCAGGATACTGTGACGCAAATAATGTTCCCGATGCATACACAAGGAATCTTCAGCCTGAAGTGAATTACGGAGTAAGCTATGACAGAGTAGTGGGAAAGTATGGATTGAAATATAAATTGGAAAAAATATGCGATAAGGATTGGAAGGCTCCCAAATATCGATCAAATAACAGAACTGAATATATGAATG
>JAOUNV010000437.1 GCA_029880775.1 Nitrospinota bacterium
GCTATGGTAACTATCCCGCTAAAGCCGGTTCCGCGTCTCCCCTTGCATATCCTCATGCAGGAATCATGAAACCTGCGCGCAAGGTAATCTCTCAACGCGATTTTTCTTGCCTTCGTTTCGACCATATCTGGCTTGAAACCGGCCTTTTCCCATTCAACCCTGGCGCGATAAACCCCGGTATGCGGAGGGGCGTATGGGTCTTTGGGAATCCGGTCAATAAGGAGTTCGAATCCGGGATATTCGTACACTCCCGTCAGGGACTGGTAGGCGGTATAGTCTTTCCCGTCCAGCGAGGCCAGTTGGCTCTTCAGTTTATCGAGCATCTCCCACACTATAGACAAGCTCTGGAAGGATCACCACGGCAGGCCGCTTTTTGGGCTAGAGGCCTGGGCCGTTGATAAGGACCCGCGTATCCCGGCCAAAAAAGCTTCCCGCCCGGCCTGTGTTCCCTTGGCGAAAGCGGTGGCCATGGCGGCGGGATCGGACGCGGCGGCGATGGCGGTGTTCACCAGCACGGCGTCGGCGCCCATTTCCATCGCTTCGGCCGCATGGGAAGGCGCCCCAAGTCCGGCGTCCACCACCACGGGCACGGTGGCGCTCTCGATTATTATCGCTATGCTCTCCTTTGTCCTGATCCCCTGGGCGCTGCCGATGGGGGATCCGAGCGGCATCACTGTCACGCATCCCGCCTCCGCCAGCCTTTTGGCCAGCACCGGGTCCGCCGGGATATACGGGAGCACCTTGAACCCCTCCTTGACCAGTACCTGGGCCGCCTTCAGGGTCTCCACCGGGTCTGGCAGCAGATACCTGGGCTCCGGGGTGACCTCAAGCTTCACCCAGTCCGATATCCCCGCCGCCCGGGCCAGCCTGGCCAGGCGCACCGCTTCCTCGGCGTCTCTGGCGCCTGATGTGTTGGGCAGGATCAGATAGTCTGCCGGATCGAGGTACTTCATGATATGGTCCTCGGGGTCGTTGATATCCACTCTGCGCAGGGCCACCGTCACAATCAATGAACCGGAGGCTTTTATGGCCTCGGCCATCTGGGCCGGGGAGCGAAACTTGCCTGTGCCCGTGAGAAGCCGGGAAGCGAACCGCCTTCCGGCGATGACCAGATCGTCGTTATTTTCCATCATTATCCTGGATAGTCTGGGAAATTAATCATTATAAGCCATCCGGGGCGCAGAGTCCGCCACACCGGCCTCGGCGAATCCCTTGGCGCGCAGTCCGCATGCGGCGCACCGGCCGCAATGAAGGCCTTCCGGGCCTGGATCGTAGCAGGAGAGGGTGATAGAATAATCGACACCCAGCTCAATACCCCGGCCCACTATCCGCGCTTTTGTCATGGCGATCAGCGGCGTGTGGATGGTGATCCTGATGTCCCCCTCCACAGCCTGTTTCACCGCCAAATTGGCCATCGTCTCGTAGGCGCGGATATACTCCGGGCGGCAGTCTGGATAGCCGGAATAGTCGAGCGCGTTCACCCCTATAAAAATATCACCAGTCCCCAGAGTCTCCGCATACGCCAGCGCCAGCGAGAGGAACACCGTGTTGCGCGCCGGGACGTATGTGGCGGGGATACCGGCGGGTTGGCCCACCCCCTTCGGCACGGGGATATCCCCCGTCAATGCCGATCCACCAAAGGCGGACAAGTCCACCTTCACCGTGACGTGGGATACAGCGCCCTGGGCCTTGGCCACTTTTGCCGCGCACTCCAGCTCGGCGCGGTTTCTCTGCCCGTAGTCGAAGGATAGAGCGTGGACCCGATACCCCTGGCTACGCGCTATGGCCAGGACAGTGGCCGAGTCCATCCCACCAGAGAGGGGGAGGACCGCGCTCTTTATTGTGTCATCCACAGTCCACCGCGATCCTTTTGCCCCGGGTCTCCCCACCCTTGCGGATCACGCGCAACTTCATGGAATTTACCGCATGGAGGGTCCGCTCCGGGATATACAAGTCCTTGTCGGATTTGCGCAGATACTCCGCCGCCCGCAGCAGCCCCACAAGGCCCACCATGTCCGCCTCCACATCCACGTCCAGAGTCTCCGGCAGCACCTGTAGCGGGATATTCCCCGCCATGGCCTGGGTCAGCATGTTCTCCATCTCAGAGCCGGAGTCGAACACGTTAGAGAAATCGATGGGTGTTCCCCGCTCGAATCCGATCAGGTACAGCCCCCCCTCGCCAGAGGGGCCCAGCGCCATGCCGGAGCATTCGTGAATGAAATCGAATGCCTCATCCACAACCTCGGGGCGGATCATGGGGGAATCGGCGCCAATCATCACCAGATCCTCCCCCCCCAGGCGACCGGCTTTCTGGAAAGAGGTGGCGATTTTTTTTTGAAAGGCGCCCTCCACCTGGGGGACGAAAGAAAATCTGTTCTCCTCCCTTTGGCCCAGCATAAGGCCATGCAGGATTTGTCGCATATCCTCTTCCGCGCCGGGGGGAGTGAAATGGACGGCGATGCTCTGGGCGCATGTTCGGGTGGCTAATATAAACGTATCTTCCAGGAAGGCGCGGTAGAGGGCCAAAGCCTTCTCCTTGCCGATGGCGCGGCATTTAGCCAGACGGGTCTTCACCTGCCCCAGAAAAGGCGCCCGCGCGAAAATGATGAGGGTTTTCATGGCATGAGCTATCTACCGTATTCCATCAGCCTTGA
>JAOUNV010000438.1 GCA_029880775.1 Nitrospinota bacterium
GCCGGGAATCCACCCAGGCTCTTTGAATTTTGGGATGAACACGCCGATCATCTCCTGCAGCAGGAAGCGGCCTATGCGCGTGCCGGCGTCTATGGCGGTCAGGATGAACACCGCTTCGAACATGATGGCGAAGTGGTACCAGTAGGCCATCAAGGTGTCCATATACGGCAGGGAGGAGAATATATACGCCATGCCCACAGCCAGGGAAACCGCGCCTCCCGGCCTGGCCTGCAAGGTCTCCCCCACCTGGGCGGCGATCCCCGGCAGGGCCACCGGGGCCATCCCCAGCTTGGCATAAGCCGCCGCTGAGGCGTTGATGGCAAAGTAATCAGCAGGCGCCAAAACACACGCGGCCACCAGCGCCATAATGGCCACCAGGCCCTCCATCAGCATGGCGCCATAGCCGACGAACAGGATATCTTTTTCGCTGGCGATCATCTTCGGGCTGGTGCCGGAGGAGACCACCGCGTGGAACCCGGAGAGGGCTCCGCAGGCTATCGTTATAAATATGAAGGGGAACACCGGCCCTTTGATGATCGGCCCGCCGCCATGGATGAACTCGGTGAGCGCGGGCATCTGGAGCTGCGGCTGGATGATGAATATCCCGGCGACCAGCATGAATATGGTGCCGATCTTCAGATATGACGAGAGGTAATCCCGAGGCGCCAGCAACAGCCACACAGGCAAGGCGGAGGCCATGAACCCGTAGACGGGGATGATGATGGAAAGCTCCAGCTTGGAGAAGGAGAGTAGCCCCGACATTATGGGTGATTGGGCCACCATTGGCCCGCTGACCACCGCCATCAGCAGCAACACCACGCCGATGACGCTGGCGCCCGCCACATCGCCTGGGCGAATCTTCTGCATCCACAGCCCCATCAGCACGGCTATCGGGATGGTGGAGAAGACTGTGAACGTCCCCCACACGCTATCGTACAGCGCGTTGACCATGGCGATGGAGAGCCCCGCCATGGCGAGGACCAGAATGAACAGCACCGCCACCGAGGCCACATGGCCTGTTGTCTTTCCGATCTCATGTTCGGCGATCTTCGGCAGGCTGCGTCCGTTGTGGCGCACGGAGGCGAAGAGGATCACCATATCGTGCACGGCCCCGGCCAGCACAGCGCCGATCAATATCCACAAGGCGCCGGGCAGGAAGCCGAATTGCGCAGCCAGCACCGGACCCAACAGAGGCCCAGCGGCGGAGATGGCGGCGAAATGGTGGCCGAAAAGGACATATTTGTTCGTTTTTACATAATCGTGCCCATCCGCCATACGCTCGGCGGGTGTGGCCCTGCTCACATCCACGCCCAGGACCTTGGAGGCTATGAACAGCCCATAGAACCTGTATGCGATGGTGAACAGGAGGATGGCCGTGAAAACAAGAGTTACAGCATTCATAGGTAGCTATTCTACCAAACTCCTTAGGTGGAAAAACAGCCTTAACCCCCATTAAAAAACTTTCCACTTTGATCCCAGCCAGGAAAACCAATTGTCGAAAAAAGAGCGCGCCCCAGTATAATGGTCCCTCAACGGAGGGATCATGAACCACGACGATGTAATCGAGGGAAAACGAAACAGGGCGGCCATCACCGCATGGGCCATGTATGATTTCGCCAATACGATTTTCTCCATGGTGGTGGTGTCGCGATACTTCCCCCTGTGGGTGACGGAGGATATGGCAGCCCAGGACATTTACGTCGCCATCCCCACTTCCATCTCCATGCTGATGGTGGCGCTCACAGTGCCTCTGCTTGGCGCCTTGTCCGACCAGACAGGTAGACGCATCCGCCCCCTGCTGATTATCACTTCCGGCTGCGTGTTGGCCACGGCGGCCATGGGCATGGTAGATTCGCTCTGGTCCGGCCTTATCCTCTTCGCGGTGGCCAACTACTGCTACCAGGCGGCGCTGGTGTTTTACGACGGGTTGTTGCCTGCGGTCTCCCGAGGGGCGTCCATGGGCAAGGTGGCCGGATTCGGCGTGGCGCTGGGCTATCTGGGCGCGGTGATCGGCCTGGCAGTGGCCACTCCCATCGCCATTGAGTACGGCAGGCAAGCGGCGTTCATTCCGGTGGCGGGGCTGTTTCTCCTTTTTTCCATACCAATATTTATCCTGGTGAAGGATGAAAAGGTGAAGGAGAAAAAGCCATTGGGCGAGCCGATACGCCAGGCCTTCTCCCACTTGATAGCCACCTTCCGCGCCGCCAGGGAGCGCAAAAACCTTTTCATCTTCCTGTTGGCCAATCTTTTCATCCTCGATTGTGTGAACACGGTGATCGCCTTTATGAGCGTCTACGCCAAAAAAGTGATGGGGATGGAGGGTGCGGCGTTGACCGGGTTTCAGACCGTGGCCATCCTGATGGCTGTGGCGGGGGCTTTTGTCTGGGGGCAGCTCACCCACAGGGTCGGCGCCCACAAGACTTTGCAAATCCTTTGCGCCATGTGGTTGCTCACCGTGGTGGTGGCCGCCTCCGCGATGAACCAGGCCATGTACTGGTCCGTGGGAATATTGGCGGGTCTTTCCATGGGTGGGGTGTGGGTGGCCGGCAGGACAATGCTCACGCAGTTGGCGCCGCCGGAGAGAGTGGGGGAGTTCTTTGGGCTGTTCAACCTGGCGGGGAAGGCCGCCGCCATCATGGGACCCAT
>JAOUNV010000005.1 GCA_029880775.1 Nitrospinota bacterium
GATAACAAGCCTGATTTCGTCCACCTTAAACGGCTTGGTGATATAGTCGTATGCGCCTATTTTCATCGCCTCCACGGCGGTGTCGGTGCTGGCGAACGCGGTGATCATGATTACCGGGATGTCAGGATCAATCTCCATGCTCCTTTTCAGCACCGCCATTCCGGTGGCCTTCGGCATGTTTATATCGGTAATCACCAAGTCTATGCCCCGCCTTTCAATCTTCTCAATCGCCTCCTCGGAGGTGGAGGCCAACGTCACCTGGTATCCCTCGCGGACTAAAAGCACTTCGAGAAATTCCTGCATGCTTTTCTCATCGTCGGCCACCAGCACTGTAAGCATCGCTGTTACATTTCCTAAGGTTAATTCAATTCGCCGCCGGGGCCAGCGCTTCTCGCCTGGACACCGGGCCTGCAGCGCCTGCGGCGCGCGGGTAAATATCTGATGTTATAACATCATTCCACGCAGTGAAATATGAAAAAGGCTCATAGAGAAGGCTAAATGACCCTCAGGGGAGAGCCTAAGCCTTTTCAAAGGCCTCCCCCCGCCGAAAGCGTCGTTTTTATTGGACGGGAACGCCTAATTTTAAATATAATGAGATGACGATTTGGGATATGGCTTTGTGCCGCCAAATTGAGTTTACTTAATTCTATCGGCAAGGGACAATGGCGCAAGCGACTGAAAAAAAATCTTCTTTCAAGAAAAGCGTCCAGGATTCCGGTACCGGCGAAGTCCTCGGCAAGATGCTCAGCAAGGAAGGGCAGATAACCCGTTCCCAGCTAAAGGAAGCCGAAGAGATCCAGAAGAAAACCAAGGAGCGGATAAGCAAAATTATCCGCCGCCTCGGCTATATGGACGAGGACTCAATCATAGCCTTTCTCTCCCGCCAGATGTCCATTCCCGTCACCAACATAACCGATGACAAGCCGGACCCTGCCTTGATGAAATTTGTCCCGTGGGAACTGGCAAAAGAATACATGGTGTTTCCCCTACGAGGGGACGCGAAGATCCTGCGGCTGGCGATGCTCGACCCCACCAATTTCAACACTATAGAGGCCATAGGCTCCAGGCTGAAAAAGACTGTCAAGCCGTCGGTGGTGAGCGAAAAAAACCTGGCGGACGCCTACTTGAAATATTACAAAATCAAGAAAGAGGAATACGATAATATCATCCGGCTGGCCCCGGCGGATGATGGGGCAGCGGAAGAAGAGGACATCAAAATGGTGGACGATCTGGGAAGCCTCATTTCTGACGCGGCGGAAGATGTCTCCATTGAAGGTGGCGAGGAAATTGATGAGTCGGACCAGGTGGGTGGAGCGGCCGACGCGGCCATCGTCAAGCTGGTCAACACGATCCTTTTAAAATCGGTCACCGATGGCGCCTCTGATATTCATATAGAACCTTTTGAAAAGTCATATCAAGTCCGCTACCGCAAAGACGGCGTGCTCCACAAGTCTATGAACCTGCCGCTCAACATCAAGTTGGCGCTGGTGTCCCGCATCAAGATCATGGCCATGATGAATATAGCCGAGAAGCGCAGGCCCCAGGATGGCCGTATCAAGCTTCGGCTGGGAAAAGGGAGAGCTATCGATTTCCGCGTCAGCGTGTTGCCCACCTTGTTTGGCGAGTCGATAGTCTGCAGGCTCCTGGATCAGAGCAAGCTGCAGATAGACATGACCAAGCTTGGATTTAGCAAGCATATGCTCGAAAAATTCATGGAGCTTCTCAAAAAGCCGCAGGGGCTGATCCTGGTCACAGGGCCCACCGGTTCTGGTAAAACGAACACACTATATTCCGCGGTGAACATCCTAAACGAGCCCCATGTGAAAATCCTCACTGCAGAGGACCCGGTGGAGTTCAACTTCGCCGGCATCAACCAGGTGAACGTCCGTACGGAAGTGGGGCTCACATTCGCCTCAGCGCTCAAAGCGTTCCTTCGCCAGGATCCTGAAGTTATCCTCATCGGTGAGATTCGAGACCTTGACACAGCGGAGATCGCGCTCAAGGCCGCGTCTACAGGCCATATGGTGTTCTCCACCCTACATACAAACGACTGTCCTTCCACCGTCGCCCGTATTCTGGATATCGGCATCCAGGGCTACATGCTCTCCTCGGCGCTGACGGGTGTGCTGGCCCAGCGGCTACTGCGAAAGATATGTCAGGATTGCAAGTACGAGGTTAAAAAAATCGACAGGCAGATGCTGGTGGATGAAGGTGTGCCAAAGGAAAGAGTGGAGAGCTTCAAGGTTTTCCAGGGAAAAGGATGCGTCGTATGCGGCGGCAGCGGCTTCAAGGGCCGGGTGGGCGCATTTGAGTTGATGGAGGCGACAACCGCCGTGCGGGACGCCATCACATCCCAAGTGCCCGAGGGGCAGTTGCGCAAAATCGCCATCAAGGACGGCATGATGACCTTGCGTATGGACGCGATGGAAAAAGTCCATAACGGAGTCACCACCCTCAGCGAAGCCCTTGGCAAAACAGTGCTGGTCAAGGAGGCGCTTCCGGCGTATCTTCTTAATCCGGACGAGCTTGTTTTTGACGATGGCGACCTTATCATCAAGGAAGGAAACACCGACCGCAACTTCTATCAATTGCTGCAGGGGCACCTGGCGATTATCAAGAACGGGCGCATCGTGGGGGAGATATCCCAACCCTTCGAATACTTTGGCGAAATGAGCTCCTTGATGGATCAGCCCAGGACCGCCACCATCAAGTCCAGAGGCAAAAGCGTTGTGAAGGTGTTCCCCGGCGACAAGCTCCGGCAGACCATCGAGGACTACCCGGACATCGCCATGAAAATCATCCGCTCCCTGGTGATAAGGCTCACTGAGGCGGACAAGAAAATATCCCAAATGGGTCAAAAGCAATAACCCGCGGCCGATGACTCTCTCTTCGTGGTTTGGCGGCTGCCTGACACTGATGTTGGCCGCTGGCGGCGCCCCGGAAGGCGCCATCACATTACAGCAGGCGTTGCGCCATACTCTGGAAAACAATTTTGATGTGGCCTTGGAGCGCCTGAACGTGGAATCGGCCCAGGCCGACCTGGAAGTGGCCGCCTCCGAGTTCGATCCCTCGCTTGAAGCTTCCCTGTTCACACGGGCCAACCGCAGCCCGGCCGCATCGGTCTTTTCCAACCCAGAGATAAACGAGTCGGATTCCATAACAGGCGGCGTGGGAGTGCTGGGGAAAACCAGCTTCGGCGCCAGCTACAACCTGGGGGTGGAGACAGGGCAAAGCGCCACCAATTCTACATTTCAAAGCATAGACCCGGCGTATGAATCGACGCTGAAACTCGAATTTACCCAGCCTATCCTAAAGGACGCCGGGTGGAGGGTGAACAGATGGAGGATCACCGCCGGAGTAGCCAATAAGGCGATCGCCGAAAACCGACTGCAGGCAAGCCTCATCCAGGCGGCGGAAACCGCTATCGAGTTCTACTGGGAACTGGTGTTCGCCGCGGAAAACCTGAAAACCCAGCGTGAGCTTCTGGAGTGGTCGAGACAATTTGAGGGCATGATCCGGGCCAAGGTGGCCGCAGGAGCCCTCCCCCCCATAGATATCATCCAGGCCCAGGCGTCCACGGCGGCGGCCGAGGAGCAGGTGGTGGTGGCCGAAAGCCAGATGGACAGAAGAGCGGACATGCTGTTGAAACTTATGAACCCCGGTATAGAGTCGAAACTTTGGACCGAACCGATGACACCAGGGCCCATGCCTTCCGCGCCACCGCCGACCCCGAAGAAGAGAGACTACACCGCCGCCGCCCGCCAAAAACGACCGGAGCTTGCCATGGCGCTCAAAGAGGTGGAGAGCCGGAAAGCCGAGCTTTTATATCATGATAACCAGAGGTTGCCATCGCTGGACGCCGTGGCCACCATGCGATTAAACGGCCTGCGCGGTGACGCCCAGCCTGTGGTGGATGTCACCACAGGAGAGACAAAAATATCCCAGCTCGACGGCTCCGCCCCGGACAGCTTCAGCGACGCCGCCTCCGGGAAGTACTACAACTACTCCCTTGGCTTGCGGCTCACCTGGCCTCTGGGGGGGCGGGGCGCCCAAGGGCGGCATGCCAAGTCCCTGCGTCAGATGGAATCGGCCGTTATCAGGCTGCGGGAACTGGAGAAAAGCGTGGCGATGGAGGCCAGAAACGCCAGAAGAGAGGTTGTCAACGCGGCAAAAAGGTTCCAAGCCTCCTCGGTGACCAGAGTCCTGGCGGAAAAGAAACTGGACGCTGAGATGAAGAAGTTCGAGGCGGGCGCTTCCACACTGTTTCAGGTGGTGGAGTATCGCAAGGATCTGGCCACCCAGAGAGGCAGGGAGCTGCGCGCCGTGGCCGAGTGCTTTATAACCCAGGCCCGGCTGGACAAGGCGGTGGGGGAGACGCTGGAAGCTAATTCGCTGACACTGGACGTGGTCCCAGAGCGGTGACTGCGCCGGTGTTCGGCGCTTTGATCGGCGCTGCGGAGAAAACCCCCACCCTGCACATCCCCAGTATGCGTTTTGCCGGGGGGGACCAGGCTTTCCATGTCTCCGAGGCCAAATACACCAGGATGGAGAAAAGTTTCAAAAGCCTTGGCGCCAGGTCGCTTCTGATGGCCTCCTCTGATGACACCCTGATCCTCCACCAGCCGCCAGACCCGGAGTATGTCGCGTTGCTGCGAGCATGCGGCGCCGGGGGGACAAGCCATTTGATTCCCTCAGGATCGGAAGGCCAATGCCTGGCCGAAGACGCGCTGATGTGCTCCGCGACGTTGGAATTTGTCCGTGGTTGGCCAGGCGCCCTGGAGTTTTACATGGTTTCCGATATGGACGAGAGGCTGGCGCGGCAGGCGGGGCGGCCCCTCCCCCCCTATCAGGCTGGAGTGGTGTCGCTATTCAACGACAAGGTCTTCTTCATCAGGACCCTGGAGGATATGGGGTTGCCGATTATAGAGAGCTATTCCGGGCCATCGGACGCAGTGGCGTTCCGGCTGACCAAGGATCCTGGTTGGCCGGTGGTGGTCCGTTCCTCCCGCAGTGTGGGCGGGGCTGGAGTGTGGGTGGCGCATACAGCCACCCAGAGGCATGAGCTGAAAAAGCGGATAGAAAAAAGGCGGGGCGAGGTGTTCATCTTGCAAAGGTGGATCGATTCGGTATCTTCGCCGAATCTCCAAATGTACGTGGGCGAGGATTCGATCTGTGTTTTGGGTATGTCGACCCAGGTTTTCCGTGATGGAATCCGCCACGTGGGCAACTATTTCGACGGGTCTGGCGATGACGAAGTGGATGGCCGCATCATGGCCCAAGGCAAGGCGCTGGCCATGGAGGCGGCCCGGATGGGATACCGGGGGATTTTGGGGATAGATTTCATCGTAACCGCCAGTGGGGAAATCTACGCCGTGGAGATAAACGCCAGACATAATACATCCACCCACGCCATGTGGTTCGCCAACCGCCTGATGAACGCTGATCCTTTTGTTGCGTCTCATGGCAGGGCGGCCTACATGCGGTGGCCTTCGCCCAGAGAGGGGCTTTGCGCCATGGAGTGGATGAAGCTTTTGGGCGAGGCTGCGTTCCGCCCAGACAAAGGCGAGGGAGCGCTCCCATATGATTGCGGGTGGAACGGGCTGGAAGCGGCCATAGTGGCCTCAGACCCGGAGAAGCGCCAATGGCTGGAGAAGAAAGCGGAGCAGACGGCGACCTAAGTATCCGGCTGGGCGGCGCTCTTGATTCCGGCGGAGTGCTCCAGGGTTTCCTGTGGATCGCGGATGGCCTTCACCTTTTTATATCCCCTTTCGGGAGGCTGGAACGTGGGGGAGACCAGCCCGGCGGAGACCAGCATTTTTATCCCCTCCTCCACGGTCATGTCCAGCTCTATCACATCCTGCTTCGGGATCATCATGAAATACCCGGTGGTAGGGTTCGGAGTGGTGGGGAGGAACACATTGACCAGTTCCTCCTGGGTTCTCATCTGAACCTCGCTCCAGTTTTCCCCGGTGAGGAACGCCAGGGAGAAGGCGCCCTTGCGGGGGAATTCTATGAGCACCACCTTCGAAAAGCTCTGGGCTCCGGCAGTGGAGATGGCGCTCATCACTTGCTTGGCGCCGGTATAGACAGAGCGGATGATGGGGATCTGGTCCACAACCCATTCGCTAAGGTCCAAAAGCTTCCTGCCAAAGAAATTTTTGGTAATACCACCTACCAGGAAGATTATCAGGATGGTGGCGACGATGCCAAGGCCAGGCACTTCAAACGTCTCTGGTATTGGGGCGCCTGCCAAAAGCAGGGCCTTTGTCACCAGCGGGCCCAGGAAGTTGTCCAGGGTCTGGAACATCAGCTTGAATATGAGGATGGTGACGACAATGGGAATGACGACCGCCAGCCCGGCAAGAAAAGTCCTGCGTATACTGTGCGAAATGCCTTTCATGTCAGGCCTCTAAAAATCGGGGGGTAGCTCAAAGTTTGATGATCAGCCGTTCCTTGGCCAACCGTACCGGGACCATGCGTCTGCCACTTGGGTCAAACGACTGATCCTGCAGCCTGCTCAGGATTCTTTGCAGTTCCGCGTCTGTCCTGTCCGGGTCGTGATGGAAGAGGATGACCTCTCCCACATCGGCGGCGCGGGCCAGTTCGTAGGAGTCCTCAACGGCCGAATGGCCCCAGCTAACCTTGGTTTTGTATTCTTCGGATGTGTATTGGGCGTCCACCACCATAAGGTCTACCTTGCTCAAAAACTCCACCAGCGCCTGGCTCTGCTCCTCGGCCACGATGCGCCCCTCCTCACGTTCAGATTCCACGCCGTCGTCAAAAAGGTTGCGGTACGGCTCGTGATCTGTGACGTAAGCGAAACTTTTTCCTTTGTGGCTGACCCTGTAGGCGAGGCAGACCACCGGATGGTTGACGTACTTGCTCTGGATATTTATGGAGTTGCCGATATTCAGCTCTGATTCGGAGATATCGTGGAAAGAAAGCTTAGCCGCCAGTTCCTGCACTCTCACTGGAAAGTATGTGTATTCCATCTGCTGGGAGAGTATCTGCTCCAGGTTTTTGGAGTAGTGCACGGGTCCGTAGAGCTTTATGGTGTACTTGGGGCTGAATAGGGGCACGAAAAAAGGAAGCCCCTGGATGTGGTCCCAATGGGTGTGCGAGAAAAAAAGGTGTATTTCGCTGACGGTTGGATCCTGCAATATGTCAAGACCGAGCTTGCGAATACCTGTGCCCGCGTCCAGAATGATCAGAGGTTCGTTTTCGTTTCGGACCACCACGCAGGGTGTATTGCCGCCGAATTGCGAAGTGTCCGGTCCCGGCGCAGGAATGGACCCTCGGACTCCCCAGAAATCAATTTCCATCGCTAATCCTTAATTTACCCCGGCTTGGCGTTTCACCCGCAATTTCACCCCGGTGGCTACAGAGCCGGTGGCTTTGGGCCAAACCACCGCCATTCACGGTTTTAGCCAGCGTAGCTGATATCTTTCTTTTATACCTGGCCCTGCCGAGCTACGAATAGGCTTTACAAAGACCCTGGCAATTGAATTACAATTTTACATGAATATAATTCTGATTTGCAAAGAAAACAAAATGTTTTCGATATTATCGTGGGAGGGCGAGCCCTCGCCAGGGAGCTGGGAAAATGTTAAGACACATTGTTTTTTTCAAATTTAAGCCGGAGACCGGAGAGCGCGACAAGGAATCGCTGGCCGGAAAGCTTGAATCGCTAAAAGATTCTATCGACAAGATCAGGTCGCTGAAAGTGGGGCTGGACGTGGGAAACAAGCCGAACTCCTATGACATGGCGTTGGATACGACATTCGACTCCATGGCCGATGCGGATGAATACGCCGCCCACCCGGAGCATGTCAAGGTCCTGGAGACCATCACCAGGATATGCCAGGCCACAGCCAAGGTGGATTACGAATCGGAGGATTGACCCCCTTGGCCCGAGCCTTTGGCGTCGCCCGGTTTTCTCTCTCGCGCCACCCGCGCCGGTGAGCCCACCGCCACCACTCTGTCTGGCAGGTCAGCGGTGACCAGCGCCGCCGTCCCCACCACAGTGTCGTCGCCTATGGTCACTCCGTCCAGCACGGAGACCCTGGCCCCCAGCCAGCAGTTGGAGCCTATTTTTATCCCCTTGGAGGTCCATCCCTGATCCAGCACGGCGATTTCCGGATCGTCGAAATTATGGGTGGTGGCAAAGAGGCTGGTGAATGGGCCCAACAAGGTTTTATCCCCTATGGCGATGCTGGAGTTGGATGAGATGTTGCACCAGGTGGAGAGGTTGACGAAATCGCCGAAGAGGATGTCGCCTTCCTTGCAGCTGAGCACGGAGCCTCGGCCTATGTAGCAGCTCTTGCCCATGGTGATCCCCTCGTTGGCCGATCCCTTGGCGTCGAGCAGGGCGCCGTCGTCGATGATGGTCCCTGCGCCGATGCGGATTTTTTTCGGGTGGCGGAACCATACGTCCATGCCGAACACCACGCCATGGCCCACCTGGCCCAGGATCATGGGGTAGAACATCTTGCGCAGCACCAGCCCCAACGAGCCTGGAATGCGGGAGAAAAGCAGCCCGATAAGCTCGAACTTTATCAGGAACCATAGCGAGCGCGAGCCCACTACCAGGTCCTGATACTGGATAAGCTTGCTCTTTCCGCTGGAGCCGCTCTCCTTTTGAATCTGTATGTCTATGTTTTGGTTGTTATCGGTCAAAGCAATCACAGGTTGTACGGTTTAAAGGTTCCCGAGCATTCTCCACTAATTACTGCGCCGTTTCAATAACAACGGCTGAACACAACCAAATCGAAGCCTGGAAGTGGGTTGCTCGCAACGGCAGACCGATAAATATTGCCCGGAGCATACGCACTCTATATACAAGAGGCTGCCGAGCGCAGTGAAAGCGTGGTCTACACTGTGGCTTTTCTGACGTTTTCGTCGGCTACGGAGAATACTGTTATTCAAATGAATATATTTGCAAATCGAGAGAAAAAGCTCCGGGTAGAACTCCTCGGGCCCAAGGCCTTGCGCTTTGTGGATGAATGGCTCAGCGGTTGACAAATCCCCCCGCCCGGCCTCAAACTGGTAACAGCTATGTTGTAAACCGGTTGTTAAACCAGATTTCCCAAGTATACGCTTCATGAAAGTACTTTTTGTCTATACCGATATCGATGTAAAGGGAGGCGCCCGCAGCTACCACTTCGGCCTGGGGCTCCTCTCCTCCGTGCTCAAGCAGGCCGGCCATGAGACCGCGCTGCACTATATGTTCGACGCGTGGGACCCGGACGGCTTCGAGGCCCATGTCAACGCCTTCTCCCCCGATGTGATCGGATACACCTCCGACTCCTCCCAGGTCCGCCATGTGGTGAAGCTTGTCAAGCGAATGAGCGGCAAGGGGATATTCCAGGTCGCCGGAGGTGTGCACTCAAGCCTGTACCCCAAGTTCATGGAATCGGTGGATGGCCTGGACGCCATATGCACCGGCGAAGGCGAAGGGCCGGTCCTGGAATTGGTGAACCGCTTAGCCAAGAAAGAGGACGTAACGAAAATCCCCGGCCTATGGGTCCGCCAGCCGGACGGCGCCATCCGGAAGAACCTACCCGGCCTTTTTATAGAGGACCTGAACACCATCCCATTCGGCGACCGGGAGATGTTCAACTATCAGCAGGTGGTGGAGTCTGACTATGACCGGGCCACCTTCATGCTCTCCCGCGGCTGCCCATACAAATGCAACTATTGCGGCAGCCCATCCATGGGCAAGCTGCAGGAGGGGAAGTATGTCCGCTTCCGGACTGTGGAGAATGGCATCGCCGAGATCAAGGAAGTGGTGAGCAGATACGATATCCGCCAGATATTCTTCGCCGACGATGTGTTCACCATTGATCGCAAATATGTAAAAGAGTTCTGCGAGACCTACAAGAAAGAGATAGGCATTCCTTTCGAGGTGACCACCCGTGTGGAAAGCTCCCATATCGACACGTTCAAATACCTGGCGGACGCAGGCTGCACCCGGGTGGCCATGGGGATAGAGTCTGGCAGCGAGGATCTGCGCCGCAAGCATCTGAACCGGAAGATGACCAACGGGAAAATCATCCAGGCCTTCGCCGACGCGCGATCCGCCGGACTGAAAACCAAGTCGTACAACATAGTCGGCTTCCCCCACGAGACCTACGAGATGCACCTGGAGACGGTGGAGCTGAACCGCCAGATCAACCCGGACAGCCTGGTGATCTACATATTCAATCCATACCCCGGCACGGCGCTGTTCGATATATCGATCAAGGACGGGTTCCTGTCGCCCGATTTCATGGATGAAGACTTCATCTCCAGGACAGACACGCCGCTGACCATGCCGCAGTTCACCCGAGAGGATATCTTGAAGGCGTACCGCAACTTCGCTTTCAGCGTGTATCGGGGCCAATCGGCCAAAAAAGCGCTACTCTACAAGGTGTATTACTCCCGCTTCGGCGAGCCTTTGATCCGTCTGCTGGACTCTGTGAAGAAACCGATCCAGAAGCTTGCGATGGGGTCGTAGAAAACAGGGAGCCAAAACACTACTGCCGCAAGGTGCGCATGGCCCATGGCCAACAGTTTTTCCACTCCCGGCTTACTCTCTGGTATCATTACTGTTTTACACATTCACCCCCTTATTTACTTATGATGACAAAAAGACATCCCTGGTTCGATATCGATCCTGGACCAAAGGCGCCCAATCAGGTTCACGCCTTTATCGAGATCGAGCGAAACTCCCGGCTGAAGCTGGAGCTGGAAAAACACACTGGTTTTCTGATCGTAGACAGGATCCTGCACGGCGCCGTGCACTATCCCCACAGCTACGGCTTCATCCCCCAGACCTATTGCGACGACCAGGATCCGCTGGATATCTTCGTCCTCTGCTCGGAGACGATACCATCGGGCACCATCGTGGAGGCGAAAGTGGTCGGCGCTATGCGGATGACCGACCAGGGGGAGCTGGATGACAAGATTATCGCCGTGGCCATGGGCGACCCTGCATACGATGAGATTTTCAACATCACACAGCTGCCCAAATACCAGCGCAGCGAGCTGAAAAAGTTCTTCGAGGAATACAAAACCCTGGAAAACAAGGAAGTGATCGTGGAGGATTTCATGAACCACGATGAAGCCGCCGAAGCTGTACAGATGTCTATGGAAAGCTACCAGCAGGAGGCTGAGCGGCTGAAGGCCAAATACGGCCAAAGCCCAGACTAGAAATCTTTCTCCAGGTTCCAGGCAGTTATGACGGAAAAAACCAGGTTCGGCCATTTACAGGTTCCCCTGAAAAGAGTTCACATAGAGCTCACCAACGCGTGCGAGTTTGGATGCAGGTTCTGCCCAAAATCGATCATGGAGCGCTCCTATGGATTCATGGACAAGGAGCTGGGCAAAAAGATCATCTCCGAAGTGGCCCAAAACAACATCGCGGAGAAGGTGACCTTTCATGTGATGGGGGAGCCGACCATGCACCCAGATTTTTTCGAGTTTCTGGAGCACGCCGCCGCCGTGGGGCAGAAGGTGGGGCTCACCACCAACGGGCGGAACCTGGGAGGCGCCGTGGGCAAAAGGTTGCTCGACTACCCCTTGCACCAGTTGGACATATCCTTCCAGACTCCCACAGAGGAGTCATTCCCCCTGCGGGAGGCGGGCAAGCTGACCTTCCAGGAATACCTGGACGGGATCATGGACTTTTTCACCGAGTATCGGCGCCGATGGCCCCAGACCATAATCAAGTTCCGGTTCTTAAACACCATCTTCCCGGTAAAGACTCTGGAAAAGGTGGCCGGCCCGATAAAGGTGATGTCCTCCACAAAAGAGCTGCGGGCAACCTTTAAGGAATGGGTGCAAAACATCCATCGCCGCCTGGGGGTGGAGGAAGCGGATACGCAAGAGGCGCTACGCCGGGTGGATGGGCTCGTCTCCTACAAATGGAACGTGGTGGAGATATTGCCAAACTTATTCTTCGAGACCTACATCCTGGAGGATTGGGGTCATGCCTTCACCGGCGGCAAAGTGTATGACGCGTGGGCGGGCTACTGCTTCGGCATGCGCGACCATTTCGCCATCCTGCAAAACGGCGACGTGACCCTTTGTTGCATAGACTTTTCCGGCAAGACGGTGATCGGCAACTTGAACAACAATTCGCTGGAGGAGGTACTCTCCACCGATGAGTTCGGCGAGATCATGGCCGGATTCGCCAAGTTCCGCCCGGTGCACCCATATTGCAAACGGTGCATGGGTTCGGCGACGCGGCTATCATGGCTGCTCAAGCCTGTGTTGGGTGTGCTGGCGCTCGGAGCCTTAAAGCCCTTCTTCCACAAGAAGACGAAACTCTTTACCGAGAAGTAATCGCCTGGCCGCCCGCCTTTACAGCGACGAGCCCAGCTCCGCCAATCGTCGGGACAGGTCCTTGATCCGTTGCGCCTGGGCTGGCGGCAGAGCCGGGGCCATCTCCTCCAAGGCCGACGCATTGGCGGATATCTCGTTTTTAGCGTCCAGCCTGGCCTGGGCGGCCACCGTATCGGCCAGATTCGCTGTCTCCGCCCGGTTGGCGGCGATCATCTGCCCCTGCAGTTCATTAGCCTGATCCACTCCATCGACCCGCTCGTTGGTGGCCTGGATGGAAGCCATCGCGTCGCCAAGCTGCCTGCCCTGCTGGCTGACATTATTGTTGACGTACGCCACTGCCGCCAACGCCATAAGAGCCAAAATAAACGAGGCGTAGGAAACCAGGCTGGGGCGGCTTTTGCTGGGTTGCTCGGCTGCCACAACCGTCACTGGCGCCATAACTGGCTCTGGGGCCTCCGCGGGCTGAGGCGCCTCAGTGGTCGTGGATTCCACGGGCTCATCTTTGGGCTCTTCAACAGCCGGTTCCGCTTCCTCCCCGGGCTCTTCTTTCGTCGCCTCGGCAGTCTCGGATTCCGTAGTTTCATCCATGGGTTGTGGGTCGGAGATCGTGGGCTGGGTCTCGTCCATGCCGGGTATGGTCTCGGCCAGGTCTGTTTCCGTTTCGGTCATCTCCGGGGCCAGGGAGAGCATCGGTCGCGCCGGTTCCTCATCGGAATTTTCCCCTTCCGGTTGTTCCTCGTCCAGCTCGGATAGCGGCTCTGCTTTATCCTTTAAGCTGACAAGCTTCAGCGGAGAAGAAGGCTCCCCTTCAGAGGATTCCGCCCCCCCCACCAATTCCTCTAACAGCTCGTTGAATACTTCTTCGCTTATAGTAGCGATCGGGCTTGCGTGTATCCCCTTCCCTTCCAGGATTTTCACCAGTTCCCCAGCCTGCATGTTCAGTTTGCGCGCCGCCTCGTATACCCTCAGATTGCCCATCTTCCGTCCCCACGGTTCGTAATGATTTGGGCGTATGATATCATGACATAGCGCGAAGGGGCTTATAAAATCCAATTTCCGACGCTGCGGGCTCACCGCCCGGGTTAATCAAGATACTAAAAGGAGGCGAGTATGGCTAACTGGTATTACGTAATCAACAACGATCGGCAAGGGCCAGTGCCCAGGAGCCAGATTTCCAGCCTGCTGAGCCAAGGCAAAATTAATAAGGAAACACTGGTTTACACCACGGGGATGAGCGGATGGCAAAAACTGGGAACCCTCCGCAGCCTCCAGGCAGAAGCCGCCCCACCTCCCCCGCCATCCATCTCCTCCTCCGCCTCCGCCCACGAGATCGATTACAAGATCATGGGCGAAGAGATGCAGTTTGTGGAGGTGGAGCTGGACCCGCGAGAGAGCGCCGTGGCGGAAGCGGGCGCTATGATGTATATGTCCAATAGCATAAAGATGAACGCTGTCTTCGGCGATGGCAGTGAGCAGAAAGGTGGATTTATGGACTCGCTTCTGGGGGCAGGAAAACGCCTGCTCACCGGCGAGTCGCTCTTCACCACGGTATTCACCCACGAGGGGCTCTCCGGCAAGGCCCATGTGGCCTTCGCCGCGCCGAACCCCGGCAAAATCATCCCCATCCACCTGGCGGAGATCGGCGGCAAGCTTATCTGCCAGAAGGACGCGTTCCTCTGCGCTGCCAAGGGGGTCTCCATCGGAATACATTTCCAGAAACGTATCGGTGTGGGGCTCTTCGGCGGGGAAGGGTTCATCATGCAGTCGCTGGAAGGGGACGGCTGGGTGTTCGCCCATGCGGGGGGGACAATCATAGAACGGGAATTGGGCCCCGGCGAGAAAATGAAAGTGGACACCGGCTGCCTGGTGGCGATGATGCCCACGGTGGATTTCGACGTAGAGTATGTGGGTGACATAAAGTCCGCAGTCTTCGGCGGCGAGGGGATGTTCTTCGCCGCTATCAAGGGGCCGGGGAAGGTGTGGCTCCAGTCGTTGCCTTTTGCCAGGCTGGCGGGCAGGATCAACGCCATGCGCCCCAGGGCAAGCCTGCACGGCGGGGGGAGCGGCGGCGAGGGCTCCGTCCTCGGTGGCATTGGCGACCTTATCGGCGGGGACTAGGAGGAAGCCATGGACCGTTGGATAGTTATAGGTGTCTCCGGCGCGTCCGGAGTGATATATGGGATACGTCTGCTGGAGTGGTTCCGCCACAATCCGGGCAGCGGGCTGAAGACACGATTGGTGATGACACCTTCAGCCGCGCGAAATATGGAGATCGAGACCGGCCACCGGCCAGAAGATGTGGCGGCTGTGGCGGATGTGGCGGAGCGGTTCGACAACCTGGAGGCGCCGATATCATCCGGATCGTTCACCACGGCGGGGATGGTGGTGGCGCCATGCTCCATGCGGACATTGTCGGACATCGCAAATTGCAACGCCCACAACCTGCTGGTCCGGGCGGCGGATGTGACACTCAAGGA
>JAOUNV010000069.1 GCA_029880775.1 Nitrospinota bacterium
CATTGTTTACGATTCTAATCCCAAAAGATACCGCCTCGTTCTTTGGCTTAACGATAATTGGGTATTTCATATTCGGTATTTCGAACCCAGGCCCTTGCAGGACCACGAAATCCGGGGTGGGAAGGCCGTTTTGACGAAGGATCATCTTTGTCACAACTTTGTCCAGGCATAAAGAGTGGGCCAGTGGACCGGAGCCGACATATGGGACCCCCACCATCTCCAGGATGCCTGGAACGTGGGTGTATCTGGCTTGCCCCTGAATGCCGTATGAAAGGTTAAACACCATTCCGGGCCTCTCCCCCTTCAATGTCCGGGGCATGAACTTTTCCAGGTGTTCTATCAGCTCTTTATCTCCCTCCAGATCTATTGCCTGGTGGCCCCCTTTTTTGAGAGCGTCCAATATCCGGTCGATCGCTTTCTTCCCGTATTTTTCCTTGTTGGGCTGACCGAACAGGTTAATGACGCTCTTGCTTTCTCTGTTAAATACCACGGCCACTTTCATTGTTCTATCCCATTTATAAAAAGTGATTACAAGCCAAAAATAAAGCATAGTATAAATTATAAGTCATGACGAAAGGAAGAGCGCAACAGTCCAGATGGCGGGAGGCGCATGTATGGAATCAAAGCGAAGGAATGAGTGGAGAATGGGGAATCCCCTGTTTCCCGGTTCCCCACGCTTTACCTGATCGTCAGTTTCTTATACTTGTTCCGGCGGCTCTCCTCCTTGCCGCCCAGCTCTTTTTTCCTGGCCTCCTCGTATTCGGAGTAGTTTCCCTCAAACCATCGCAGGGCGCCATCCCCCTCGAAGGCCAGAAGATGGGTGGCCACCCGGTCCAGAAAGAAGCGGTCATGGCTGATTACGATCGCGCATCCGCTGAAGCTGAGGATCGCGTCCTCCAGGCTTCGCAAGGAAGCCACGTCCAGATCGTTGGTCGGTTCATCCAGCAGCAGCACGTTGCCCCCCTTGCGCAGAAGCTTGGCCAGATGGGCGCGGTTGCGCTCGCCACCGGAGAGATCCTTTATCTTCTTCTGCTGGTCCTGGCCCTTGAATCCGAATCCAGCGACGTATGCTCTAGAGTTTATTTTCACGTCCCCCATCTCCAGCAGGTCTGTGCCGCCACCGATCTCCTCGAACACTGTCTTGGCGCCATCCAGATCCTCACGCTTCTGATCCACATAGGATAATTGTACCGACTGGCCGATATTCAGTTTACCGGTGGTGGGGGTCTCTTGGCCGGTGATCAGGCGAAACAGGGTGGTTTTTCCCACGCCGTTGGGACCCATTATCCCCACAATGGCCCCCCTGGGGATGATGAAATCCGTATTCTGGAAAAGGCTCCTGTCACCGTAACTCATGCCCAGCCCCTGGGCCTCTATGACGGTGGCGCCCAGCTCCGGGCCTGGGGCTATCTGGATATCCTGCAGGTTCTTTTCCACCTTTTGTCCGGCGGAGAGCAACTTTTGATATTCTTTTACCCTGGAGCCGCCCTGGCTTTTCCCTTTGCCGGAGTTTATCCAGTCCAGCTCCCGCTCCAGATGCTTGAAAAACGGGGCGGATTGTCTGTTCTCCAGGCGCAGCCTTTCCGCCTTGGCCATCAGCCAGGCGGAGTATGAGCCCTCAAAAGGGATACCACGGCAATTGTCCAGCTCCAGAATCCACTTGGTGATATTGTCCAGAAAATATCGATCATGGGTGACGACAATTACGTTGCCGGGAAAGTCTATCAGCGCTTTTTCCAGCCATTCGACCGTCTCCGCATCCAGGTGGTTGGTGGGCTCATCCAGCAGCAGCATATCCGGCGTTTGCAGCAGAAGCTTACAGAGGGCCACGCGCCTGGTCTCGCCGCCGGAGAGCTTTTCCACTTCCATATCGTCCGGTGGCAGCACCAGGGCGTCCATGGCGATCTCCACTTGATGGTCCAACTCCCATCCGTTGACGGCGTCGATCCTGTCCTGCAGCTTCCCCATTTTTTCCAGGGCTTTTTCCATTTCATCGTCGGAGAGGCCAGTGGCCATACTCTCGGAGATTTTCTCGTAGTCCTGGATCAACCCTTTAATTTCAGAAAACGCCTCCTCCACATTCTGGCGGACGGTTTTTCCCGGTGAAAGGGTCGGCTCCTGGGGCAGGTACCCTATCCTCACTCCCTTTCTGGGCTTTGCCTCGCCGGTAAAATCTGTCCTTTGCTGAGCCATTATGGATAGCAGGGTGGATTTTCCCGAGCCATTTTCCCCCACAATACCGATCTTGGCGTCATTGTAGAAGGAGAGGTTTATGTTCTCAAACAGGGTCTTGGATCCGTGGGACTTGGACAGTCCGTTGATGGTGAATATGTATTCTCCCGCCATTTAGTTCCTTTTCCAAATATATCCAGCGTCATGCCGGTGTAAAATTTGCGTGTGAAAGTGTGTGCGACATGATAAACTCTTGAGGTTATAAAGGCTAGGATTTTAATGGCGTTACTCAGGGTCGTCGGATGTATCTACCATCCGGAATGGCTCGGATCGTTATAACGGCAAGGGAATTCTTCGCTTGAAGGTTGGAGAGTTGAGTAATTGGCCGCCAGGCTGAAAAAATAACGAATGCGAGGTTAAGATGAAAAAAACACCGGCGCCTCCCAAGGTGTCATCCGATCATTTGAGCAAACTTGAGGTCGGCAAGATCGTTAAGGCCTTCATGGAATCCGTGGAGGAGGTATTGGAGACCATGGGCATGACCAAGATCGAAGCCCGCACCAAGGCCGCCACCCTGACGGAGCATGCGTATATCAAGGGAGACGCCGCCGGATCGTTGGCTTTCACGGGGGACTACTCCGGATTGTTCATTATCTCCTTCGACAAGCAAGCCATTTGCGAGATCACCACCAACATGTTATTCGCCGAAAAGCCGTACACCAACCACCGCGACGCGGATGTGGAGGGCGCCATAGGCGAGCTTACCAACCAGATGAACGGTGTGGCCCGCAACAAGATCAACAAGCTCAACGGCTGGAAGGCTAACGCCGGTATTCCCAGCGTCATCGTTGGAGAGAACATAAGCTGGGCGCTGTATGCTTCAGGCACCTTGGTGATCCATATCCCATACACAACGCCCCAGATGAACGAGCTGTATGTGGAAGTGGCGGTGTCGGATCATCCGGTTATCGGCGAAATAAAAATATAGGCCGGACGGGGCGGTTTTTCTCCTATGGAGGTAAGGCTGGCTGAGCCTTAGAGGTTCAACGCGCCTAGGGCGACTCTGGCTATCAGCTGGTAATGGCCAGCCGCGCTGGTGGGCTTTACCACGCAGTCGTCCACTTTGCCGCCAGGCCCCATTATTCCGTCGATCTTTTCTGGATTGGACGTAATAACAATCAAATGTAAGTTCGGATAGGCGGGGTCTGACTTGATGGTTGTCGCCAGTTCCACTCCGCTCATATCGTCAAGCTCCAGATCGCAAATCAAAATGGCGGGCTTGATCTTTTTCAATTCCGCAAGGGCGCTGTGCCCATCCTTCACGGATTCTACAGTGAAGCCGACTTTCCTGATATCCTCGGAGAGGACATTGCGCTGATAATCGGAGGCGGAGACCAGGAGAATTTTCACTTTGGAGGCTTTGAACAAATTGTCGGATAAGGTTCTGACGAGCATCCTCTCCAGTTTGTCCACCAGTTCCCGAAGACGGCTTTGAGATGTCTCCAGATGGTTCACCTTCGCCTGCAATGACTTGTTAATCTGGAGCAACTCCTGATTGCGAGCCTGGTCCTCCATGTCCCATTTCGATTTTTTGATCGCTTGTTTCAGCAGCAGATGGGCTCCCTCTTCGGTTATTGGCTCCTCAAGGATTCCGAAGGCTCCTTCGTTGAACATAAGCGTCAGGACGGCGGGGGATATCTGTTTGTTCGACAAGAATATAAACTGGGTGCACGGTTTTTTCAGCCGGTAGCTCTGCATCGCCTTTATGGAGGCCAGGTCACCTTCGTGAAATCTGGCGACGATGACTGCGGGATATTCCGCCCCAACGATTTCGGGAAAGCCAGGGTCGGTCAGCTCCGAGCCGATCCGTTTGAAAGGTTCGCCTTTATTCCCCAGCGCCTTCTCCAATCCGCCGAAGGACTCTTCGTCGGGGCCTGTCAATATGATATCCGCCATGGTCAGTATGTCTTTAATATCTCGTATTCGGTAACGTCGTAACTATCCACCAGGTTTTTTTCGATCCAGGCGCGCGCTTTATCCTCGTCCAGGTTGGAGGAAAACATCACCTTGATCTGAGAGCCGATGTTCTGGTTCTCGATCTCCTCTATGCTGGGGACGGAGCCGAATATATGACCCAGCCGCGTCATCCGGCGCAGGATGAGAAGCGCCACCAGGAAAGGCTGCTGATACTGGGGGCGGAAAGATAGGTACACCTGATAGACGAATTGCCCGGAATGGCGCCTGGCTAGAAGATTGAACTGGGCCAGGGGGCCGAGCCGGAAGGTGCGCTGGTGGACATCCACGAATTCGGTAGCCTTTTTCTCCAGCGGTTTCTTATACTTGGCCACGGATTGGAGCAGCTCTTGTGGGATGACCGGGGCTTCGTTTTTGACAAGAGAATCTCTGGCGTTCTTCAGGGAATCAGTGGCGTCCAGGAGGATATCCACTATCTGGCTGTCCAGGGAAAGGGCGCCCTCCCTGGCCCGGTCCATGATGCTTTCGACATCATGAATAAACGTTCCCATCTCAGTGAGCCCCACCATCATGAGGTTGCCCTTAATGGAGTGGAAATCACGAAAGACCTTGTTGATAAGCTCGTTATCCTTCGGGTTACGCTCCAGGGACAGCACATTCTCCCCGGCGTTGTTTATCATCTCCTCCAGCTCCATCAGGAACTCGTCTCTGTGAGCGATTTCTCTGCCTATATCGGAGCTTAAGACCTGGCCTGTCTCCTGTTCCGCTTCCTCTGGAGTAATATCTCTTGTAGGCAGGATTATGGGGGCCTCAGGCTCTGCGCTTTCGGTCGATTTCAATACCTTGCGAATCAGGCTATCCCGCTCGTCCACCGCTTCACCTGTGGCTACGCCCCGGGAGCGGCTGACCAACTCCGTTACGTCTATGATCAAACCCATTTTGTTGCCGCCCATCATGGTGACGCCGGATATCCCCTGCACCTGGAATATCTTTTCCAGAGGCGTATACACCAGCTTTTCCGGGGTCAAAAGCTCGCTGACGCTGAGCGCGATCCTGCCGTTTTTCGATTCCACGATCACCACGGTGATTTCGGCGGAATCGTCCAGGGGTGTGTAGCCTAAAAGCTCGTTCAGGTCGAACAGGGTTACTATCGACCCTAGATAGGTGATGGTTTTCGCCTTGTCGAACGCCAGATTTGCTTTGGATAGATCCACCAGTAGGGTGGAGACAACGTTGAGGATCGGGATGGCGTAGAGGTTTTTTCCGGCGCGGACAGTGAGGCAGTCGAGTATATTCACGGCGGTGACCTGGGGGATCTTGTAAGTGAAAGTGGTTCCTTCCCCCACGATGGTGCTGATCATCACCTCGCCGCCCAGTTCCTCTATGTTGCTTTTCACCACGTCCATCCCCACACCACGGCCCGATATTTCACTGGCTATGGTTTTTGTGGAAAAGCCAGGATGATATATGAACATAAGAATTTCTTCTTCAGACAGTTTTTGCGAGTCCTCCTTGCTGATCAGCCCTCTATCCACCGCGGTTTTTCTAATCACTGTCGAATCCATGCCTCGGCCGTCGTCGTTGATCTCCAGGAAAATAAAGTTCTCTCGCTGGTATGCTTTCAAAGTAAGCTTGGCGGCGGCGGGCTTGCCTATTTTTTGCCTCTCCAGCGGGTCCTCAATGCCATGGTCTATGGAGTTGCGCACCTGGTGGTTGATCGGGTCGTACAGTTTTTCGGAGATTGTCTTGTCCACCAGCGTTTCTTCGCCGAAGGTGATCAGCTCCACATTCTTTCCCGCGTCCTTGGACATATCCCGCACCGGGCGGCGAAATCTCTGGAAAGTGCCTTTAATCTCCACCATCCTGATGTCCATCACCAGGCTGTGCAGGTCGCCGGAAATTCGGCTGGAAGCTTCCTCCACCACTTTGACCATATCCAGCGACATTTTGTCCAGCGGCGCGCCCCGGTCGTAATACTCCTGGATCCTGCGATTTGTGGTGGCTATGGAGTTGGAGGTGATGATGACCTCACCCACCAGGTTCAGAAGCCTGTCCAGGTGGGCGATGCGCACCAGCATTCTGTCAAGGGCGCCATGATCTTTTTCAGCCATCGGTTATTCTCGACAATATCTTTTCCAGCAGCCCGGTTTCTATCGGTTTTGGCAGGTAATCGTCGGCGCCGTTATGGATAGCTTGCAGGATATACGCCGCGTCGGCATGGGTGGAGAGCACCACCACCGGGATATTCAGCAACTCTGGGTCTGATTTTATTTCCTGGCAAAGCTCCAGCCCGTCCATGACCGGCATGACGATGTCAGTGAAAACCATGTCCGGTTTTTTCGCCCTGATTTTCTCCAGCCCCTTCAGTCCGTTTTCGGCTTCCACTACGCGAATGTTGAAGCCTTGCAGGTGTTCTTTGAGCGTAACCCTCATACTGTGATAGTCGTCCACCACCAGGGCCGTTTTTCCGGTCAAATCAATACTCATGGGTCATCCACCAGTCGCGCACAGGCGCTCGGCGTGTGCGCCGGGCCCGGCAATAGACGTTTCTTTATCCTCACATGCCACCCTCATTATATCTTTTTGCAGGGGTGTTGGGTAGGGGGCGCCGGTGGAACTTTTGGATGCGCTTGCTTCCACACCTGACGTGGTGGATAGCGGAAACCTGAGCTGGGGTTGTATGGGCTCTTGATTGTTGTTTTCTATCGGAGGGAGGGCTGAAGAGGAAATGGGCTCCAACGACCAGACGGATTATGAATTTTCGCTTGATGGCGGCGGCTCAACATGATCCACCGATTCGCGAAAATCCTTGCCGGTTTTGAAAAATGGGACCTTCTTTGCCGGCACATGGACCTTTTCGCCGGTTTTGGGGTTTCTTCCCTGTTTTTCGGCCCTGTCGCGCACCCTGAAAGAGCCAAAGCCCCTGATCTCGACCTTATCTCCCTTGGCCAGAGCTTCTATGATGCTCCCAGAGAAAATGTTGATAATGTCTTCCGCCTGCTGCTTTCGCACATTTATTTTTTCGGCGAGCTTCTCCGCCATTTCGGACTTGGTCATATCCCTTTCCGTGTCATTGGTGTGTTATCCCCCCCAGTTCATTTGCGCCACCACTCCTGATCAATCAGGTCATGCGCAAATTTCGCTAAACTCTAACAAATTCATACAGATTAGTCAACGCCAAACGTTCCTGTTTCATCTCCGACCAGGCGCAGCCCATATCCCATGGCGCTGGTCTGGAGCGCTATTCTCAGCCGGCGTTTTCCTCGAAGTTCTCCTCGAAGTGGGTTTCCACGTAGTTGTCCATCATGTCATTGATCCTATCCTGGAAATAATCGATATCGGATATTTCCGTCAGATTGTCGAGAAAATGCCTCGTCAACGAATGGATAACCGCCTCCACTTCCTCCAGGGAAAGTGATTCTGTCACGATCATCTCATTAGTCTTCGACACAACCTTCGCTATTTTTCCTTGATCCATAATTCGCCTCAATA
>JAOUNV010000440.1 GCA_029880775.1 Nitrospinota bacterium
TGGTCCACAGAAACATCCACTATTACAGACTCAGTTTTCATATCTCTTAGCATTTCCCTTGAAACAAGCCATGGAGCCTTAGCTCCGGCCACCAGCACAGCGCCGATCAACAGGTCCGCCTCGCTCACCGCCGCAAGGATGTTGTGCGGGTTTGATACCAGCGTCTCCACACGACCGCCATAAATTTCTTCTATCTTGCGCAGCTTGCGAAGGTCCGTATCTAGAACCATGGTTCTGGCGCCAAGACCCACCGCGATCCTGGCGGCATTGCTTCCCACCACTCCGGCGCCCAGTATCGCCACCTTGCCTGGGCTGACCCCTGGAACACCGCCTAGCAGAATACCTCGGCCTCCATGTTCTTTCTCAAGGTACTTGGCCCCCGCCTGCACTGCCATCCTGCCGGCGACCTCGCTCATCGGCGCCAATATGGGCAACAGCCCATCCGGTTCCTGCACCGTTTCATACCCGATGGCGATCACGCCTGTTTCCATCAGTTTCCTGGCCAAAACCGGCGCTGCGGCCAAATGCAAAAAAGTATAGAGGAGAAGACCATCGCGAAAATACTTATGCTCCGTCTCCACCGGTTCTTTTACCTTCACCACCAACTGGGCCGACCAGGCTTCCTCGGCGGTCTCCACGATCCTGGCGCCCTCGGACTCGTACTCCGAGTCCTGTATGCCGGAGCCCTTACCGGCGCCTGTCTGCACCAGGAGCTCATGCCCTGCCAAGGTCAGCTGACGCACACCCGAAGGAACCATGGCGACACGGTATTCGTCTTCCTTGACTTCCCGCGGCACTCCTAATATCACAAATACATCCCATCGTTCCTAAAAACCAATTATAACATGAGGTTGTGGAAATAGGGAATCCAAACCACGCATAGAAAAAAGCCATATTGTCAAAGGGTAGACCAGTTTATGATACATTATTTCATAACTTGGATAATTTGGGCAAAACCATGGCTGACATCCTGAACCGGAACCTTGATTACAGCAGACCGATCAACATCGCCGATGGTGTGTATTGGGTAGGATTTGTGGATCTGGCCTCCGGACTGCATTGCAACCCATACCTGATAGTTGACGAGGGAGAGGCGGCGCTTATCGATGGGGGGAGCCGCCCCGACTTCGCCACCGTGATGATGAAAATCATGCAGACCGGTGTGGAGCCTTCTAAAATCTCCACTCTTATTTATCATCACTACGACCCAGACCTGTGCGGTTCCATCCCAAACCTGGAGAACATCATTGGCCGCCAGAACCTGACGGTGCTCTCCCACAGAGAGAACAATATCTTTATAAGATATTACGCCGCCAGATCCAGGCTGCGATGTGTGGAGACGATGGGATTCAAATTCCAGTTCAAGTCGGGCCGGACGTTGCGATTTTTCCGGACTCCATACTGTCACTCGGCCGGTAGCTTCATCACCCTGGACGAGAAAACAGGTGTCCTGTTCACCTCTGATATTTTCGGCAGCTACGACCCCCCGGAGCGATGGAATCTTTTTTCCGATATACCTGACCTGTGCCACTCGTGCGATGTGGATAGCCGTTTCAACGAAGATTTCAAATGCGACAGAATAGACGATTTCTGCCCACTGGTGGGCATCTTCAATTTTCACCGCCGGATCATGACCTCAGGCAGAGCTTTGCGCCACGCTATGGAAATCGTAAGAAAAGCTCTTCCAGATATGCTGGCCCCCCAACACGGTGGCATTCTTCACAAACCGGGCGATATCGGCATGGTCATAGAGAGGCTTGAGGCTGTTGATGATGTGGGAATCGACGGAATACTCGGAAAGGGACAATGAGCGACGCTATTGAACTCTTGGGCAAATCGGTTCCCAAAAAAGGATTCACTCTGTTCGATAGATTTGCCTCCACCCTGCTGGAGCGGGATGCGGAAAAGCAGGACACTAATATCAACGAGGAGCTGCTAAAAGAGCTTATCATGAAATATGTGGGCGCCGAGCGGCGCCTGACGGAACTGAACACTCTCAAGAACAAATTCCTGGGAATGGCGGCCCATGATCTGCGAAATCCCCTCGTTTCCATTCGCGGTTTTGCGGAGCTTTTGCTAGAGGGCGAACTGGACGAGGCCTCGGTAAAAGAGTTTTTGGAAATTATCCTCCAGTCCGCCGATGATAGCCTGGGGCTGATCAACGACCTACTAGACTTGTCTGTGATCGAAAGCGGAAAGTTCGACCTGGATTTAAAAGAGAACGACATGACCCGGCTGCTGGAGGAGAGGGCGTTGCTGATGCGTCACACCGCCTCTGTAAAAGGGATAACAATCATGGTGGAGGCGGAAAATGTCCCCCAGGCCGTTTTTGATCGGGGAAAGATAGGCCAGGTAATCGACAACTATTTAAGCAACGGTGTCAAGTATTCACCGGCCAACTCCGCCGTGGTGGCTAAGATATCGGTACGCGAGGGGGAGATATGGGTGGAGGTGATTGACCGGGGACCAGGTATCCCCCCCGAAGAGCGGGAGGGCTTGTTCGGTGAGTTCCACAGGACATCCGTGCGGCCCACCGGCGGGGAGAAAAGCACCGGCCTGGGGCTGGCCATCGTGCGGAGGATAGTGGAGGCCCACCATGGCCGGGTGGGCGTGGAAAGCAAGGTGGGGGAGGG
>JAOUNV010000439.1 GCA_029880775.1 Nitrospinota bacterium
GCGCTGCGCAATGCGGCGGTGGTGCTGGCGGGGGGCGAGGTGGCCGGTCTGGTGAGCAAGACAGAATTGCCAAACTATGGGGTGTTCGACGAAAAAAGATATTTCTCCCCTGGCGGCAATGGTCCTCTGATCACTATCGGCGCCATCACCATGGGCGTCACCATATGCGAGGATATCTGGGTGAATGGTGGTCTGCTGGACAGCCAGGTGAATGACGGCGCAAACCTTCTCGTAAATATTTCCGGCTCTCCGTACAGAGAAGGGGTCTTTGAGTTTCGCAGGGAGAAGGCGGCCTCCTCCGCTAAAAGACTTGGTGTCCCCTTTGCTTATTGCAACATAGTCGGAGGCCAGGACGAACTGATATTCGATGGCAATTCCTTCGTCCTGGACCATCAAGGGAACACCATCGCAGTTATGGAGTCTTTCGCCGAGGATTTCATGACCGTCGATTTCCCTCTCCCCAAAGAACAGAAGAGGGTTACCCGGGAGACGATCACAGCCCCCGCCGCCGAAGGGGAAAAGCCGCCTGCTGTGGGAAAAAGTAGAAATGTCATTGATGACTCTGTCATTGATGGCTCCGCCATTGATGGCTCTGATGGAGAGGTGTACGAGGCGCTTGTCTTGGGGACTCGGGACTATGCGCGAAAAAACGGCTTTCCCGGCGTGGCGGTGGCTCTCTCCGGTGGGATAGATTCAGCGCTCACCTGCGCTATCGCCGTGGACGCCTTGGGCGCCGACCATGTGTCTGGATACCTGATGCCATCACCATATTCCTCCCAGGGCTCTGTGGACGACGCGCAGAAGCTGGCTGATAACCTGGGGATCAAGACCGCGACGCTCCCCATCGGCCCGGCAATGGAGGTGTTCGACAGCGCGCTGGCCGACGTGTTCGCCGGGAAACAGCCAGACGTGACCGAGGAGAACATCCAGGCCCGCATCCGCGGAAACCTTATGATGGCCATATCCAACAAAACCGGGTTGCTGGTTCTCACCACAGGGAACAAGAGTGAGACCGCAATGGGATACTGCACCCTTTATGGAGACATGGCCGGAGGGCTGGCTGTTATCAAGGATCTATATAAGATGAAGGTCTACGGCCTGGCCAGGTGGCGGAATACAAAGGCTGGCCGCGACCTCATCCCCAGGGAGACTATAGAGAAGGAACCTTCAGCCGAGCTGCGCCCGAACCAGAAGGATACCGATTCTCTGCCCCCATACGAAGCGCTGGATCCTATATTAAAAGAATATATTGAGCATGACCGGAGCGCGGGGGAGATAATCGCAATGGGGCACGACCCGGAGATAGTCCGAAGAGTCATCCGGCTGGTGGACCTGAACGAATATAAACGCCGCCAGGGTCCCATAGGGTTGAAAATCACCGCCAAAGCTTTCGGGCGGGACAGGCGCCTGCCGATTACGTGCAAGTATCGAGAGGAGTAGGAGAGGGGGTGAGAAGCCAAGTGAGGGAATCTTCTTCCAGCTTCTCCTCGGATCGCGGCGTCCTTAAACCTTTTGCAATTTGCTTAAACTGTTTTTACATCAGCATCGCGCCAATTGAAAAATCATCCTGATGTGACACACCTTGTTTTGCCAAGGTTTTCAGTTCCCTTTTCGCCCGGCGTTGGATAAATTCCCCTCGGTGGCTTTTCAGGTCTGTAAGGTTGGTCGCAAGGCCATTTATTTTTATCCGTTCTCCATCGCCGTCGACAAAGCTGCCGACTCCATCGGAGAGGACGGCGACCATCTCGTATTTCTTCTCGTCGAAGGAATAGATGAACTCATCATCCGGCTGTTTGGTATTTATGAGAGTGTCTCTCACCGAGCCATCGCTGGCGAAAAAAGTGGTGGTTTCACTGACTGCTCCCTGTTCAAATGGAGCGCTCGCAGCATGATATGCGCTCCGACGCTCACAGTCTCCCCAGTAAGAGAGATAAAACGGCATGTTGTGCGCATACTCAATTTCGATAACGACTATCTCTCCATCGCGACGCCTACCCACGATGACACCATCACCGTAGGCGTAGACATGCGCCGCTTTTCGATAATAGATCGCGGCCAGCGCCGTCGCATCAAGAGCCTCCCGCCGCAAGCCGGGTAATGTATTCATGGCGTCGGTAGCGATGATATTCACCAGCCTCCCGAACTCATCGTATCCAAACGGAACCTTATCGTTCCCGATGTCACTACAGGTGATGACACTCGCTGCGCTCCATGCCAAAATACGGGCCCCGACATCGCTGTGCGCCGAGCCGGAGCAGCCATCGGCCACCACCAGATGCGGAATCGATCCTCCCTTGGCCAGCGCATAATCCTCGCACACCTTATGCGCCGCGCCGATGGCGTAGTATGCGTCGATGGCAATCGGCTTTTCGCAACGTGTCATCTCAACCTCCCCAAAAAACAGTAGAGCTCACCTTTTCATAGTGAAGCGATAAAGCTTGTCATGTTTATAAAACGCCGCCATACCGCCCACTTGCGTCAGCCGCATTGCGGAGCTGATTTTGGTGTCCTTGATCAAGGTGACCCCTTTGTCGTCGATTTTATTGGTGAACAATTCGACAGCGCCATCAGTCGCTATCCTGACCACTGTGCCATTATCGAGGGTCACGAAATTTATCTCGGCGCTATCGCAA
>JAOUNV010000070.1 GCA_029880775.1 Nitrospinota bacterium
TAATTTTGTCCTGCGGCTGGGGGATGGGACGCCCCCGGTGATAGGCAGCCAGATAGAGATGGAACAGGTGTTGATTAACCTTATTAGCAACGCCGTGCAATCACTGGACGACATGGAAAAGGAAGTTGTGGTGGAAACCGGGTATGACCAGCAAAGAGGGGTGGTGCGGGTGAATGTGCGCGACCAGGGATGTGGGATCGCCGAGGAGGACTTGGGGAAGATAACCGATCCGTTTTATACGACGAAAAGAGAGATGGGCGGCACAGGGCTTGGGCTTTCTGTATCTTTCGGGATCGTGCGGGACCATAGCGGAATAATGCGATTTGACTCCAAACCTGGTGTAGGCACCTCCGTGACACTGGAGTTTCCCATCAACAACGGAAATTCGCCATGAGCAATGAAGAGCTGAATCCGAAACTGCCGGTGCTGCTGGTGGACGACGAGCCCTTCCACCTGGAGAGCTGCTCGGCGCTTCTGTATGGCTGTGGAGTGACCAACCAGGTGAGGATATCCGACAGCCGCGAGGTGATCCCGTTTCTTTCCAGCTATCCCGTGGAGCTGGTGGTGATGGACCTGTTGATGCCCCATATGGGGGGAAGGGAATTGCTGGGCAAAATCGGGGCTAGGTGGCCGGAGATACCAGTGATAATCATGACCGGAGTAGGGGAATTGGACACAGCCGTGGAGTGCATGCGCAACGGCGCCTACGACTATCTGCAAAAGCCGGTGGACGGCAGCCGGTTCACCGCCACCGTCACGCGGGCGCTGGAGTTTAGTGGGCTGAGAAGGGAGAATAGCTCGCTGAAACACCACCTGCTGTCCGACGACCTGGAGAATCCGGACGCGTTCCGGGAGATCGTATCCAAGGACAGGGCGATGCGGGCCATTTTCCATTATGTGGAATCCATTGCCAAATCCTCATTCCCGGTGCTGGTCACGGGCGAAACAGGGGTGGGCAAGGAACTTATCGCCAAGGCGATCCACCTGGCCAGTGGAGCAAAGGGCGCTTTTGTGCCGGTGAACACCGCCGGCCTGGATGACAGCATGTTTTCCGATACATTGTTTGGCCACACAAAGGGGGCGTATACCGGCGCCAACCAGGACCGCAAGGGGCTTATCGAACGGGCGGCTGGGGGAACTTTGTTCCTGGATGAAATCGGGGATCTGGCCGAGGCGTCCCAGGTGAAGCTTTTGAGGCTGTTGCAGGAGCGCGAGTTCTACCCGCTCGGCTCGGACGTGCCGAAGATGAGCCAGGCCAGGGTAGTCACGGCAACCCAAAAGGATGTGCATGAAGCCCAGGAAAAAGGAACATTTCGCAGTGACCTTTTCTACAGGCTGCAAACCCACCATATCCACATACCACCGTTAAGGGAACGGCAAGATGATATACCGGCGATGATAAATCATTTCCTGGAGTCGGCTTCCACCGACCTGGGCAAGAAAAAACCAACACCACCAGCCGAGCTTTATACCCTGCTTTCCAACTACCATTTCCCGGGGAACGTGCGGGAAATGCAAAGCCTGATCCAGGACGCCGTGAGTATGCACAGGGGGAAAATTTTGTCGACCCAGGGGATAAGGGAAAAACTGAGCAGAACCCGCGGCGCCGTAGCGAAACCCGAAGAAAGCAAGATAAACTCCACTGCGAACTGTGAAAGACTATACCTGCCGGAGAAGCGCCCTGGAGTTTTTCCCACATTGAAAGATGTCGAAAAGTTTATGTTGGATGAGGCGATGCGCCGGGCAAGCTCCAACCAGACCATCGCAGCGGAGATGCTGGGCCTTTCCAGAGCGGCGTTGAACAAGCGCCTGAACAGACCAGTGAGAAAACCTGCGGACCAGGATAATGGCTTGTGAAAAAATTCACTAAGGTCTCAAAGAAGGGGGCCGGCAAATAGCTGATATTTAAAACAATACTGATGTGGCTGGACTTATGTCACTTTTAGTCTCACCCATTTGTGTAAACGGGTGGACTTGGGGTGGTGGGCGTAACCGATTGAATAGAAAGGATATACTGGTGTATGCTGAAGGAGCGTCGGAGTTGGTATGAATAATGCTCCCCTGAATGACGGTGGCTGTATTATCCAGCTGATTCCTATCGAGCATTATATGGAAAGAATTCTCATTGTAGATGACGAGCCGGATTTGGCTTCTTCGCTGGAAGTGGCCTTGAACATGGCGGGATTTCAGACTTCCGTGTCCCTTGATGGAGCGGAGGCTCTGGCGAAGGTGGTCGATTCGTGGTCGATCGGGCTACCTTACTCCCTGATAATAACGGATGTCCAGATGCCTGGGCTAAACGGCAGGGAACTGATATGGGAGATGCGGCGGAGAGGAATCTACACGCCGGTTATGGCCATCACAGGATATGGCGACAAAGAAATGATGATTGACCTTATGCGGATAGGCTGCGACGATTTTTTGGAAAAGCCGGTGGACATGGCAGAGCTTCTGCGGAATATACGGTGGATCCTGGAGGGGCGCCATACTCGGAGGGAAACACCAGACTCCTCCTCCTTGGCCACAAGAGCCGCTGATTTGCGCAAGAGGGACTGCGAATACCTGCGTACCCAGATAGAGAGCGCGGTGAACTCGTACAACCAGATAGTAAAATTCAATCCTGAGGGGCTGAATGTGAAAGTGGCTTACCGGTACACCCCATTGGGTAGCCTTGGGGGCGACTATTTCGAGGCCAGAAACGTGGATGGTGGAGTGGAGGCTCTGGTGGCGGATGTAGCGGGGCACGACTTGGGCGCCTCGTACCACACTGTGTTTATCAAGGCCCTGTTCGACCAGTATTTAGGCTCGCCCGGAGCGGGGGAGTCGCTGATGAAAGCTCTCAATGATAAATTCTCGGATACCTTCGATTTTGGCCGGATGGCCACAGCCCTTTACGTCAAGCTGGACCTGGGCGCCATGAGGGGCGAGGTGGTGAGCGCGGGACATAGCGGGCTGATGCTTTTCAACTCGACGACCGGCTCTGTCAGAAGGCTTTCCAGCGAAGGTCCGGCGCTGGGCGCGCGTAGCGGTTTGAATTTCGAACGGCTGGAATTCACATTCACCCACTTAGAGCGAATATTCATTCACACCGATGGGCTGCTGAACGTCAGCCGGGTGGACGGCAGGACCGGCTCCAAAAAACGCCTGGCGGAGGCAGGGTTGCTCGGTTTTATAGGCTCACACAAAAAACTTTCCCTGGAGGATATGGTGGGCCATGTGTGGGACGATGTTACAAGTTTTTGCCGCAGGAGGTTCTCTGACGACGCCTTGCTGCTGGCAATGGAAATACCCATGGAGGCTGGAAATGTTCACAACTGAAAAAGGAAAAGACACCATACTGTTCCGCTCTTCGGCGGAGATGAGAACCGTGGACCGGGTGGTGCAGGAGAGCAAGCCGTTTTTGTCCCGTTTTGGCGCGGCGGAGAATGTGCGGCTAAAGGTTGTGATAAGGGAGCTTCTTATAAACGCCATAGAGCATGGTTGCGGCGGGGACTCGTCCCAGTCGGTGGAATGCGAGATCGAATATCTCGGTGGCGCCAGGTTCCGGGTCACGGTGGAGGACAGCGGCGCGGGATTCGACTACTCCTCGATAGACTGGAAAATTCCGGGCGACCCCCAGCAGGAGCGCCACCGCGGATTCGGGCTGGTGAATACCTTGGCCGACGAGGTGGAGTTCAATGAAAAAGGGAACCGTGTAACGGCGTTTTTGGGTGACTTGGTGGAGACCGATTTCAAGACCGAGGATAAGAAGAGCTCAATCCAGATCATTCCCACTGGCGACATAACCGCCAACGTGGCGGACAAACTACGGCTGCTGCTGATCCGGGCTCTGGACGAAAAGAAATTCCTGGTGAAGATCGACATGAAAAATGTGAACGATATCGATTCGATAGGCATCAGTGTCCTGATCAGCTTCACCAAGATGCTGGAGAAAAAGAACAAAAAAGGCAAGCTCAAGCTGATGAACACCAACAAGGATATACACAGCCTTTTCCGTTTGATTAAAATAGACGAAATAATCGCCGTTAGCGTTTCCTAGGGAGGGGATGAAATGCAATTTGAAGAAGCTATAGTCGACGAGTTCGTGGCGGAGGCCAAGGAACACCTGTCCTCCATAGAGGGGGATTTGCTGGCCATGGAGAAGATGTCTGGGAAATTGGACCAAGAACTTGTCAACAAGGTGTTCAGGGCGATCCATACCGTCAAGGGATCGGCCGGTTTCCTCGGCTTTGTAAAGCTGGCGGAATTGGCGCATGTGATGGAGACTTTGCTGTCGCTGATAAGAAGCGGAGAGGTGAGGCCAAACAGCGAAGTGGTGGACCCGCTCCTGAGGGGAGTGGACATGATAAACACCATGCTAGGCGACATCAATAACAGCAACAAGATGGTGATCGCAGGGCTGGTGGGCGATATCGGAGCGCATATCATACAAGGATCCCCCACCGAGGAGCCGGACGGAGATCGGGGCGCCGAGCCATCGAGCCCAAAAATAGCGCCACCACCGGTTGATGACACCTCGCTGCAAAATCTTTTCAACGAAGCCCGGACCCAGCAACAGAAAAAGAAAAAGAAAAAGGGAAGTCCCGTGTCTGTAATCACCATGAAGTCGGGTGAATATTCCTTCCCAGAGATGTTAATGAAGGAGGTGCCAGACTCCTGCAAGTTTATCTACCTGCTGCGGTATGACCTGACAGAGCTGGCCGGAGCCGCAGGGAAAACACCCACCACCTTGATGAAGGAGCTCAACGAGGCTGGGAAAATCCTGGACACAAATATCAAGTTCACAGTCGAGGATCTGCGAGAGGGGCTTCCTAAAAAACCCCTGTTCTGTGATGTGGTGTACGCCACCAGCATAGAAAAGGAATTGGTGAAAGGCGTTACCGGGCTCCACGATGGGGACATCGTGGAGCTTAAGGTTCCCAAGGCTCCTGCCGTGAAAAGTAAACCAGCCGCCAAGCCTGCCACCAGGCCTGTGGGGATGAAACTCGATCAAACATTACGTATGGACGATCTGGCCGAATTGACCGATCTGGCCGATCTGGCCGATCTGAATGAATTGGAGGATAGCTTGCTACAGGTTAATACAGTGGAACCAAAAATAGAAAACCATACGAAAACCGACACACTGGAGGCGCCGGCGCCTTTGGCAAGCCAGGAGCCGCAAAAAGAGGAGCATGAAGATCCAACATTAAGCATCACCAGGAGCGGAAGGGACCAGAGTGAGACCATTCGCCTAAACGTGTCGGTCATAGACAAGCTTATGACGTTAGCTGGCGAGTTGGTGCTGGTGCGAAACCAGCAGGTCAGGTCGGTAGACAAGTCCGACCCGGTCTCCAGGGCCATAGCTCAAAGGCTGGATGTGGTCACCACCGAAATCCAGGAAAGCATCATGTCCACCAGGATGCAGCCCATCGGAAATATCTTCAACAAGTTCCCTCGCATCATCCGGGAGCTCAACCGTCAACTGGGCAAGAAGATCGAGATGGATATCCAAGGCGCGGAAGTGGAACTGGACAAGACGATCCTTGAAGCGCTGGCAGACCCACTCACCCACCTTGTCAGAAACTCGTGTGACCACGGCATAGAAAGCCCGGAGGAGCGCAGACTGAAAGGCAAACCGGAGACAGGCCATATCCAGCTGAACGCCTACCACGAAGGGGGCCAGATAAACATTATCATCAAGGACGATGGCCGCGGTGTGAGCCTGCAGAGAGTGAAGGACAAGGCGATCGCCCGGGGTATTAAGACAGCCGATGAACTGTCTGCGATGAGTGAAAAGGAGATCCTGTATCTTACAGCCCAAGCCGGCTTCTCTACCGCCGAAAAAGTGACAGATATGTCTGGCCGGGGTGTGGGCCTGGATGTGGTGAAGACCAGTGTGGAAGAGCTGGGGGGAACCTTCGATATAGATTCGGCGGAGAATGAAGGCGTGACAATGCACTTGACGCTTCCCCTGACCCTGGCCATAATCCCTTGCCTTATCGTGCAGATGGGGGGTGACCGCTATGCCGTCCCTCAAGTTAACGTCGAAGAACTGGTGTGCCTCTACGACGAGGATGTCGATTCGAAGATAGAAGTGGCCGGCGACAGGGAAGTGTACAGGCTACGCAACAAGCTTTTGTCCATGGTGCGCCTCGACAAGGCCCTCGAAGACGATCTGCGACCAGCCGAAATAACCGGGGGAGAAAAGGAAGGCTCAGCCCTGGATGAAGGCTCCGGGGCGGCGTCGATAAAAGGCAAATCTCTCAATTTCGGTGTTCTAAAAGCTGGAGCTAGCCGGTTCGGCTTGATAATAGACAAGATAATAGGCACCGAGGAGATCGTGGTAAAGCCGATGCATCCGGCGGTGAAGGATATCGGCTACTACTCCGGCGCCACCGTCATGGGCGATGGCAAGGTGGCTCTGATACTGGATGTCCAGGGGATCGCCAGGGAAGCGGGCATATCCACGGAAGGCCGAAGTGAAGATGGTGTGGGGGATTTGGTGGCCGAAACAGAAGGCGACACCCATACCGTCCTCCTCTTCGAGTATGGCAAGGATGAGCAGTTCGCTCTCGCGTTGTCACTGATCAAGAGGATAGAGCGGATCTCCATGAAATCGGTGGAACATCTAGGCGGCGACCGGTTCATCACCATAGATGGTGTTTCCACCCAGCTCATAACCTTCAGCAAACTTCTGAATGTATCCGAATGTGAAGAGGAGGAGGAGATGTTTCTTCTCCTGCCGAAACATGCCAGCCGCCCTGTGGGGCTGCTTATCCACAAACTGCTGGATACCGAAGAGGCTCCCTCTGTCTTGAACGAAGAGAGCTATATGGAAGATGGGATGATGGGCACCGCGATCCTGCGCGACAGGCTCACACTGTTCCCGGATGTTTATCGGCTGGTGGATATGTCCGAGAACAAGTGGCTGCTAGAAGAGAGGCTGCGCAAGGAAAGCACGATGAAGGGGAGCAGACTTCCGAGAATATTAAGCGTGGTGGAAGACCCGTTTATGAAAGTGCTGGTGCGGCGATATCTGCACAGCGAAGGATACGAAGTGGCCGGCGCATCTACCGCCGAGGAGGCCCTGGCTCGGGTGAACGACGAGAGTTTCGACGCGTTGGTTTGTGATGTGGCTTCCATGGGGCAGCAGGGCCTGGATTTTATCATGGCGGTCAGGGGCGGCGGTCGACAAAACCATCTGCCTGCCCTGGCGCTGGTCTCCCCGGAAAATCTGGAAAAAGAACGGGCCGCCGCGGAAGGGGCAGGATACACCAGGGCGGAGATCAAATTGGAGAAGGACGAGTTTCTGCTGTCGGTGGCGGAGCTTTTGAACAAGGCCTTAACCAGCCAGAGCGTGGAGGAGAATGACAATGAATGAGCATACCTTGGTGGACGAAACTGAGACAGAGCGCAAATTGCAGCTTAGTACTTTCCGCCTTAACGATAGGTTGTTTGGTGTGGATATCCAGGACGTGAAGGAGATAAACACGGAAGTGACTTTTACTCAAATATTCCACGCGTCAAAGGAAGTGAGGGGGTATGTCAATATTCGGGGCCAGATACACCTGGTGCTGGATCTGCGGATTCTTTTGGGCTTTGAGAAAAAGGAACCGGACCATGACAGCCGGGTGGGT
>JAOUNV010000441.1 GCA_029880775.1 Nitrospinota bacterium
CCGCGCTGGACGGGCGATACCAATTTCATGCCGGTGGTATCCGAAACCAAGGTGCAGTCGGAACACATCGAAAACACCTACAGCCGTTTACAACCGCTGTTTGAAAGCCTGAAGCTTTGAGATGACCGAATCCGTCAAAAAGAAAAAACCCGCTCCCGATGAAACGCCCATGATGCAGCAATACCAGAGCATCAAACGGGAGTACCCGGATGCCATCCTGTTCTTCCGGATGGGCGACTTTTATGAGATGTTCAACGAGGACGCCAAGATCGCCTCCAGAGTTCTCGAAATCGCCCTCACCTCGCGCAATAAAAACCAGGCGAACCCGGTACCGATGTGCGGCATCCCACATCACTCCTCCAACCTGTACATCACCAAGTTGATCAAGCAGGGCAAAAAAATCGCCATCTGTGAACAGGTGGAAGACCCGAAGGAGGCCAAGGGGCTGGTGAAGCGGGAAGTGGTGCGCGTCATCACTCCCGGCACCGTGCTGGAGGACCATCTGTTGGACCCGAAAAATCCCCATTACCTGGCCTCGCTCTATATCGGGTCGGACGGCACCGGCCTGGCGGCGGTGGATCTGTCCACCGGTGAATTCAAGGTCACCGAGATTCAGGACAACGAATCGCACAGCCTGTTGATCGACGAATTGAGCAAACTCGACCCGCGGGAGTTGATCGCGCCGGAATCCCTCCTCAAGGACGACGCCTCGGGACTCGCCGGTCTGCCACAGGGGCCGTACTGCCTGAATGCCTGCGAAGACTGGACCTACAGCCACGGCGAAGCCCACCGTCACCTGACCGAACATTTTAAAACCCATTCGCTGGAAGGCTTCGGTTGCGAACACCTCAGGAACGCCATCAGCGCGGCGGGTGCGCTCATCCGGTATCTGCGCGATACCCAGAAGTCCGCCTTGCAACATGTGAACACCCTGTCCACGTTCAATATCCATAGTTACATGTGGCTCGATCAGGCCACCGTCAACAGCCTCGAGTTGGTGCAATCCAGCGACGGCGAACGCAAACATTCCCTGCTGGGTTTTCTGGATGAAACCCGCACGCCGATGGGCGCCCGCCGCCTTAAGGAATGGATTTTAAAACCATTGGTCGATACAATTTCCATCGAGGATCGGTTGAACGGGGTGACGGTATTTCACGACGACCCCATGGGCCGCAACGACCTGCGCTCCCATCTTGGAAACATTTACGACCTGGAACGCCTGCTGGGCCGCATCTCACTGACCGCCTGCAGTCCCCGGGATTTGGCCTCTCTTAAAAGCTCGCTGGCAGAGTTGCCCGAAATCAAAAACACGTTACAGCATTGTGACTCCAAAGACCTGCAACGCTTCATCGAGTCGTGGGACAATCTGGAATCGGTGCATCAAAAAATCGACCGGATGATCGTTGATGATCCGCCCTACAACATGAAGGACGGCCACCTGATCAAACCCGGTTGCCATGAGCAACTCGACCGGTTGAAATCCATCACCAGGGACGGTAACCAGTCGATCGCCGCCCTCGAAGCCCGGGAACGGGAGCGCACCGGCATTCCACAGTTGAAAGTCGGCTTCAACAAAATATACGGTTATTACATTGAGGTGACGAAAAAAAATCTGGACCGGGTGCCGGAGGATTATATCCGCAAGCAATCGCTGGTCAATTGTGAGCGGTACATTTCACCGGAATTGAAAAAACACGAAACGGAGATCACCGGCGCGGAGGAGAAAATTCAGGCCCTGGAACAGGAATTATTCCAGGAAGTCCGGCAGACCGTCGCGGGGGAAGGAAAACGCATCCAGGCGATGGCCGTTCTGGTGAGCGAGCTCGATGCCCTGGCGTCCCTGGCGGAGGTGGCCCACCGTCACCAGTACACCCGTCCCATCCTGAGAGAAGGGGCGGAGCTTCGATTGGTCAACGGCCGCCATCCTCTGGTGGAGCAGATCGATCCATCGAGTCCGTTCATTCCCAACGACACGCATATGGATTGCAACGGCAACCAGATCATGGTCATCACCGGCCCCAATATGGCCGGGAAATCCACTTACCTGCGGCAGGTGGCGCTGATTACCCTGATGGCGCAGATCGGCAGTTATGTCCCCGCTGATGAGGCGGAGCTGGGTCTGGTGGACCGCATCTTCTCCCGGGTCGGGGCGCAGGACCATCTCCAGAAGGGACAGTCCACATTCATGGTGGAAATGAATGAGGCCGCCAATATCCTCAACAATGCCACCAGCCGGAGCCTGATCATTCTGGATGAAATTGGGCGCGGCACCAGCACCTTCGACGGCATCAGCATCGCCTGGTCGATGGTCGAATACCTGCACGGACCGGAGCGCATCGGCGCCAAAACCCTGTTCGCTACGCATTATCATGAATTGACGGAACTGGTGGAGACACTTGCTGGAGTGAAAAACTTCAACGTCCAGGTCAAGGAATGGAATGACGAGATCATCTTCCTGCGTAAAATTGCTCCCGGCGGGGCGGACAAGAGTTACGGCATTCAAGTGGCCCGGCTGGCGGGTTTGCCGGAGAAAGTTTTGAAGCGGGCTCAGGAGGTTTTATTCAACCTGGAAAACAGCGAATACGATGAGGTAGGGGTCCCCAACATCGGACGTTCCCAGGACGCTC
>JAOUNV010000443.1 GCA_029880775.1 Nitrospinota bacterium
AATACTATAGATCTGGCGTTTAAATTAATGGGAAAACCTTTTTGTCCGACCTGCAAGGAGGAATTTGAGCAGCAGATCCGTTATTGCCCCCACGATGGCACGGCTGTCATCTCTCCCAAAATAGAAGAGCTGGAAAATAAAATATTTGACCAGAGATACAAGATTGAGGAGAAGATCGGTGAAGGTGGGATGGGAGCGGTGTATAAAGCCATCCAGTTATCCACCGGCAAGTCCGTGGCCATTAAGGTGGTTTCCGCCAGCCACACCCAGAACGAGGAGACCATCAAACGTTTCCAGCGAGAGGTGAAGCTTCAGACCCAGCTTTCCCATCCAAACCTGGTTTCTATACTCGATTTCTCCAAAACGAATGAAGGCGAATACTACTTTGTGATGGAGTTTGTGGAGGGGAAGTCTCTTTCCAAGTGTATAAAGGACAGCGGGCAGATGGAGCTGGAGGAGTTCATGGAGATAACCTCCCAGCTTTGTGATGGACTGGAATACGCTCATCGGCAAGGGATCATTCATCGCGACCTGAAAGGGGACAATATCATAATTATGGACCTGGACCACCAGCTGGTGGTCAAGATCCTCGACTTTGGGCTGGCGAAGGCTGTGATGGAGGAGGACCAGCAGATCACCTCCGAGATCACCCAGATGGGAAGCGCCCTGGGGACACCTGCGTACATGGCGCCGGAGCAGGCCATGGGCGAGGTGAACAAGCTGGGGCCCCACACGGATATATACACCCTGGGGGTTATGCTTTTCCAGATGCTCGCCGGACAGCTGCCGTTCAAGGCCTCCACTCCCTGGGGCCTGATGCAAAAACATATCGCCGAGGCGCCCCCGTCGGTGCGCGATTTCAACAGGTCCGTGCCCAACGCGGTGAGCAAGATAATTATCAAATGTATGGAAAAGGAGCCGGACACGCGATACTCCTCGGCGCTGGCCATAAAGCGCGACCTGGAGAAAACCACTTTCGCGATTCAACAGGACGATAAGCCAGACTTGTCCGACTCTGGCGAATCCACGGTGAATATCAGAGCGGAGCGGTCCAGGGCATTATTCCGGTTTGTCCTGTTTCTGCTGGTGGTGGCCACCATGGGGGGAGGGATCGCCTCGTATAACAGCAATCCCCAGTTGTATAAAAATAACTTTAGGGCGTGGAAGGCGGCGGCAACGTCATATACACTCGGCCTCCTGGGGCAAGCCCCTACGTCGGAAGTCAAACCGCCATACGGTGAGGATCAGGTTCCATCTGCTGGTGATACGGACGCGGGCAATGGAGAACCGGTGACCACCACGGATCCGACCACCCCGGAGGATATCGGCCCCGTGGCGCCGCCTATAGTGGACGAGGCGACCATAGAAGATTTCGTCAAACTGATCGCCGAGGCAAATAAGGCCCTGGAAGCCAACGAACTGACCCGGGCGCGAGAGCTTTTGGCGAAGGCGGAGATTCTTATACCTCACGAGCCGAACTTGGAGATGGCCAAAAAAGCCCTGACTGAGCGGGTGGAGGAGATCGCCAAGTCAGTTTCAGATGAGATAGGGTATATAGACGCAATTGATAAAAAATGGGGGTATATAACGATCAGCGCCTTCAAGGGAGTGAAAGTGGACTTGGAAGAGACTCTCTATACCCTCGGCAAGGACGGTAAGGTGAAAAAAATGGTGGTCAAAAAATTCATTAATCAGACTACATTTTCAGTGGTCACCAAAGAAAAACTGAGCCAGTTTTCCGAAAGGATGAAAGTTACCAGAAAACCCCCTCCCTCGGTAGACTGACCCGCTCGATCTGCCATTCTCCAACCTGCATAGTAAAGCTCTTGATTTATCCTGGTTTTGGGCTATCATTAAAGATTCAAACCGTTTTTTCACTTATGTTTCCAGCGAAATTTATCATGAAATCAGCAAGCTTTATAGCATTGGCCCTGGCCGTAGCCCTTTCATACGGGTGCGTCTCGATGACCCAGAGCGTCAGGATTGATTTTCCCGTGGAAGAGGGAAAACTGATCCCGAAGGAAACGGCGCTGGAGTACGTAACTACCCACATCCCCGACACCAACACCAAAGGCGCGATGCTCTACTCCATCGAGGGCTCATCTGTGGATCAAGCGATGATCAAGATGAGGTATAAGGGAGAGAAAACCAGGCATTACGGATATTACGGCCTGACTGTGGAAGTGCGGAAGTACGATTGGACACCGGAAAAAGGGAAGCATTTCGCTCTGCTTCTGACAGGGACGGCCGGGCCGGGAACATTGCCTGGAAGAAGAATCTTTTGGTTCGAAGCAGAGTCCACCGCCAAGGATGTGGCCACCGCCCTGATCGCCCTGGGGACAAAACCGGCTAAGTAAGCCTCGCCCCTCCATTGGAAAAAGAGGCGCCATCGATGCTCATGCTCCAGTCGGCGCCAGTTGGCGATTGACCGGCTGGGAAATCAGAAGTAGTCGTATTTCTGGGTGGATCCGGAAAGTTTGCCGGGGCGCGCGGCCTTTTGCCGGTTACGGATGGTGGCCGCCACATCATCGGGATCCTTGATCCCGTTCATTTCAATATCATACCCCTGGCTTCCGCCGGCGGCGATCAACACGTCTCCGATCTTGAACACCTTGTCCAATCC
>JAOUNV010000442.1 GCA_029880775.1 Nitrospinota bacterium
ATTGGAGTTTTCTTTGTTACATGATTTTAACGAAGGTTTACGATCCGGCTCTCTTTTAGCCGGGAGCAATGAATATATCATACGGGACTGGCCCGGCGAGCCCCATAAAAAAAACAAACCTTTATTTGTATCGGTGGCGATAGTGCGCATATAATGATTGGCGATTAAAACATAACGGATATTGGGTAATGTTCGGGAAAAGTTATCTGGAAAAACACGGCCTGACCCGTGAGGAATTTGACATAATCCTCGAGGTGCTGCGTAGGCCCCCGACGGAAGTGGAGCTTGGCATCTTCTCCGTTATGTGGAGCGAGCACTGCTCTTATAAAAGCTCGAAATTACATCTTGCCAACCTGCACACCACCGGCCCCCAGGTGGTCCTGGGCCCCGGAGAAAACGCTGGCGCCGTGGACATCGGCGATGGACTGGCGGCGGTTTTCAAAATGGAATCCCATAATCACCCCTCGTTTATAGAGCCGTATCAGGGCGCCGCCACTGGAGTGGGAGGGATTTTGCGCGATATATTCACCATGGGAGCCCGGCCCGTGGCTTTGCTCAACTCCATCCGATTCGGGGACATGGGGCACGACAAAACCCGATACCTGCTCGAAGGCGTGGTGGGAGGAATAGCCGGATATGGAAACTGCATAGGTGTGCCCACCATAGGTGGGGAGACCACTTTCCACCACAGCTATAACAACAACATCCTGGTGAATGTCTTTAACCTCGGAGTCGTCCGAAAGGACAAGATTTTCCTGGGCCGCGCCACCGGCGAGGGGAATCCGGTGGTCTATGTGGGCGCCAGGACCGGCCGTGATGGCATCCACGGCGCCACCATGGCCAGCACCGAGCTGAGCGAGGAATCGGAGAAAAAACGCCCCCATGTGCAGGTGGGCGACCCTTTCATGGAGAAAAAGCTGCTGGAAGCGTGCCTGGAACTGTTCAAGACCGACAGTGTGGTGGGCATCCAGGATATGGGAGCGGCGGGGCTCACCAGCTCCTCTGTGGAGATGGCCACCCGCGCCGGATCCGGCATGGAGCTGGACCTGGACAAGGTGCCGCGGCGCGAAGATGGTATGACACCCTACGAAGTCATGCTCTCCGAATCGCAGGAGCGGATGCTGATGGTGGTGAAGAAGGGGACGCTGGACCAGGTGAAAAAGCTGTTCAACCGCTGGGGCCTTTCGGCCGAGGTGGTGGGCCGAGTCACCGACGACAAAACCATCCGCGTACGCGACAAAGGAAAGATGGTGGCGGAGATCGACCTTCAAAAGATGCACGACACCACCCCAAAATTCTCCCGGCTGGACTCGCCGCCTTTCGACCTGCTGAAAAGGCGCAAGCTGGATATGAAATCGATCACAGAGCCTAAGGATCTGAACGAAACCATGAGATCTTTGCTCTCCTCGCCGAACCTTTCTTCCAAGAAGTGGATATGGCGGCAGTACGACCACCAGGTGATGACCAACACCTTGGTGAAGCCTGGATCCGACGCCTCCGTGGTGCGTGTGAAGGGGACAAAAAAGGCCCTGGCCATGAGCCTGGACTGCAACAGCCGATATTGCTGGCTCAACCCCAGGCTGGGGGCGGCCCAGGCGGTGGCGGAAGCGACACGCAACGTGGCCTGTTCCGGCGCCAGGCCGCTGGCCATCACCGACTGTCTGAATTTCGGCAGCCCGGAAAACCACGAGGTTATGTGGGAATTCACCCAGGGCATTATCGGTATCACCGAAGCTTGCGAGGCGCTGAACACCCCGGTGGTGTCTGGCAACGTCTCTTTTTACAACCAAACGGGCGAGGAGCCGATATGGCCCACACCCCAAATTGGCGCCATGGGGCTTTTGGATGACTCTTCGCTAGTGGTGGACCAGTTCTTCAAAACCGAAGGTGATCTGGTGATCCTGCTGGGAGAGACATACCTGGAACTGGGAGGCTCTGAATACCTGGCCACCATCCACGGTATGGAGAAAGGCTCGCCGCCCAGCCTGAACCTGCAGCGGGAAGCCTCGTTGCAAAAGCTTCTGGTGCATCTGGCTCACAACGGATTGGTCGGCTCCATGCACGACCTGTCCAACGGCGGCCTGGCTGTGGCCCTGGCGGAGGGGCTGTTCGGCCCCAATAAAAACGGCGGGTCCCGCCTTGGGCTGGAGATATACCTCAACGCGGATATACGAGCTGACTTTCCCCTCTTTTCCGAATCCCAATCCCGAGTAGTGATTTCATGCCACCAGTCTAAAATGGACGAGATCCTTCAAACCGCGAGGGAATTTAAAACGCCAGCCAAGCTTATCGGCATGGTGAAGAAGGATCGGATGGTGGTGAAGCTCAACAGGGCGCCTGTTATCGACCTGGAAACCAAGGAACTAGAAGAGATATGGGCTTCCTCGCTCTCTTCTCTGCTCTCCACGTCCAAGGTGTAGAGGCTCGGCTCGATTAAAGTCCCTGCCTGACGCTATGAATCCATCCACAGTCAAGGCGACCCTGGACCAGAGCGAAAACGGCTACCGCTATAATCAGGACTCTTTTCTGCTCGCCAGCTTTTTCCGGCAGGATCGCCCTGGGCTTCTGGCCGATTTCTGCGCCGGGGCCGGCGTGGTCTCTATTCTCATTAGCTCCCAGCGGC
>JAOUNV010000071.1 GCA_029880775.1 Nitrospinota bacterium
CGTTGCCCCGCAAGGAGACCACGTTAAGGTCTGGCCGAAGCCCCATGATCTGGGCCTGTCTGCGCAACGAGGAGGTGCCCACTTTAGCGCCCTGGGGCAGGTCCGCCACGCTCTTGGCCTCCCTGGCCAGGAATGCGTCTCTGGGGTCCTCTCTATCACAGATCACGGCGATTTCCAGTTGGTCCGGCAGCTCCGTGGGGACATCCTTCATGGAGTGGACCGCCACGTCAATAGTCCCGTCGATAAGCTCGTTTTCGATTTCCTTGACGAAGAGCCCCTTGCCACCCACCTTGGCCAGCGGAACATCCAGGATCTTGTCCCCCTGGGTGTGGATGGTTTTTATAATCACCTTCGTCCCCGGATGGGTTTTCTCGATCTGTGTCCGGATGAAGTTGGCCTGCCACAGCGCCAGCGGGCTGGCCCTGGTTCCTATCGTTAATTCGTTCAATATAAACTCTCCCTGGCGGCGGTTATTTATCCAGCCCGAAGAGGTAGCGGACCGCCTTTAGATAATTGTGCCCCTCTTCGGTTTCAGCTTTTCTTTTTAAGTTGGCTATCGGGTGGTGGATGATCTTGTTTATCATAGACTGAGTCATTCTGTCGATCGACTCCCGGTCCTCCGCGGAGAGGGCGCCCAGCCTGTTCAATGTCTTCTCCACCTCAGCCTTTCGGATCGCCTCCACATTCTGACGCAGAGCGATGATGGTGGGGGCCATCTCCAGCCGATCCAGCCACACGAAGAACTGCTCCACCTCGCCTTTGACGATCTCCTCGGCCCGCTGGGCCTCCCTGGCCCTTTCCACCATGTTGGCCTCCACCACCTGGTGCAGGTCGTCAATGTTATACAGATAGCAGTTGTCAATCTCGTTTACGGAGGGCTCGATGTCGCGGGGGACGGCGATGTCGATAAAGAACATGGGGCGGTTTTGCCTCTGGCCGATCACATTTTCCGCCAGGTCGCGCCTGACCACAAAATGGGGCGCGCCGGTGGAGCTTATCACTATGTCGCAACGTTTCAGCTCTTCGTGCAGGTGATCGAACTTCACCGCCTCGCCGTTGAACTGGACTGCCAGCTCCTTGGCCCGGTCATAGGTGCGGTTGGCCACCAGCACCGTCTCCACCCCCTGGGCCATCAAGTGTTTGACCGCCAGTTCGATCATCTCTCCCGCGCCGATCAACAGCGCAGTCTTCCCCTCCAGGTCGCCAAATATTTTTTTCGCCAGCTCCACTGCCGCAAAGGAGACAGAGACAGCGTTCTCGGCTATGCCGGTCTCCGTGCGGATACGCTTGGCCACATTGAAGCTTTGCTCGAACAGGCGGTTCATTATGGCGCCGGTGGCGGAATAATCTTTAGCGGCGCGATACGCCCCCTTCACCTGGCCCAGTATCTGCGGCTCCCCCACGATCATCGAATCGAGGCTGGAAGCCACCTTGAAAAGGTGCTCCACCGCGTCTTCCAGCACCAGCACATACGCAGCCCTGTCCAGGGCGGCCCGATCCACCTCGTGATACCCGCACAAGAATCGCTTCAGCTCATCCACGCCACCTGTCACATCAGAGACTCTGGCGTATATCTCCGTCCTGTTGCAGGTGGAGAGCACAACTTTTTCCCTCAGCCCTGGCGCTCGCTCCTCTAAAAGCCGGAGGTTTTCCTCCAGGGCCTTTTCCGAGATGGCCAGCTTCTCCCGCACTTCCACCGGCGCGGTCTTGTGATTTATTCCAAAAACTATCAGGTTCATATCACTTGCTCAAATGGGCCAACAAAGACATGGCCACCATGACGAACACCACGATCCCAAGAGTGGCTTCCCTGCGTCCTCGCCACCCCAGCGCGGCCCGGCCTGCGCTGGCCATCGCGAACACCACCCAGCCTAGTATCAGCAGGGCGGTGGAGCCATGTATGGTTATGTCTCCATATTTCTGGTAGGACCACACCACCGCCGCCACAAAACCGACTGTATAGACAGGGAACCCCACTATGAGTCCCTTGCGGTTGATGTCGTCCAGAATGTCGAGCGACGGCAACCTATGGTACCACGCCCCGAACCTTTTCGCCTTAAGTTGCCGCTCCTGGATAAGGTACATCACCCCGGCGGCGAAAACCAGAGTGATGGCCCCGAAGGAAAGAAAGGAGGTGGTGCGGTGCAGGGTGAACCAGTATGCCTGTACCACCTGCGCCTCGGTCGCCTCCGGCGCCATGATCAGCGCGACGAGGCTGAGCAGGAATCCCACAGGCGTCATGAACGCCCCCAACGGCTTTATCCTGTAATACCCCTCCGCCACCAGGAATATGCCGAACACAATCCACGCGGCGAAAACGCAATACTCGAAGAAGTTGCCATATGGTCCATGGCCCGTCTCTATGGAGCGCATGACCATCCCGGCGGTCTGGAGCATAAAACCAAGCGCGATCATGATGGTGGCCAGGATAAACAGGGAATGGCGGCGCAGCGCCAGATACAGAAGATACTTCAGCATCCCCAGGAAGAAGAGAAATGTGGCGATCACCAGCGGCGTGTTCATCCCTTGACTATCTCCTCCACCCTCTTATGGGCCTCCTGCATGTCCCCTTTTTGCGCCAGCTCGAAAATGTCGGACTCGGCCAGGGTGTTGAACATTTCTTCCCGTTTCTTTTGGTCGTCAAACAGCCCAAGGACCCGCTGCCGAGCCTGGCCCATGATTTCCAGATACGGCGCCCACTCCGGGCCGAATTCATTTTCCAGTTTTTTTCGCACCCGCTTGGCGATGGCGGGGGAATTGCCGGAAGTGCTGATGGCGATCACCAGATCGCCCCGCCGCACCACCGAGGGGACGTAAAAGCCGCACAACTCCGGCTGGTCCACCACGTTCACCGGGATATTACGCGCCTTTGCTTCCTGGGCCACTTCCCGGTTCACATCACTATTATCTGTGGAAGCGATGACCAGCGTGGCGCCATCCAGCGCCTGGGGGGTGAACGTTCCCTCTACCCATTGCGCGTCACCTTTTTCAACCTGCTCCATGGCCGCAGGGCAAAGCTTCGGCGCCACCACCGCCACTGCGGCGTCTGCGGCGCGCAACCCGGCGATTTTCCTGGCGGCGACCTCACCGCCCCCCACCACCACGCATCTGGCCCCGGCCAGGCTCAGGAACACAGGGTAGAGCCCGTTCATTTGCGCCCTTTCACAAGAGAGTTCAGCTCCTCCACGAACTCGTTCACATCTCGAAAATCCTTGTACACAGAGGCGAACCGCACGTACGCCACGTCGTCGAGCTTTTTCAAGCCTTGCATTACCACCTCTCCGATGATCTGACAGGGGACTTCCGGCTCGCCTGTCTCCAGGGCCGCCCGCACAGCCTGTTCCACCAGCTCGGCTCTGTCCTCCGCGGAGACTGACCTTTTGTGGCAAGCTTTCTCGACACCGTCCCGGATCTTCTGACGATTAAACGCCTGTCGCTCGCCGTTTTTTTTCACCACCAGCGGCAGGCTCTCTTCGATCTTCTCGTATGTGGTGAATCTGCGCCCGCAACTGACGCACTCCCGGCGTCGGCGGATCATGTCCTCCTCTCGGGAGAGCCGGGAGTCGATCACCTTACTGTCGGCGGTGTTGCATGCCGGGCATTTCATCAGGCGCTATCCGCGCAGCGACCCGGCTCCCAGGCGCTTGGGTGAGGATGGGTCATTTAACTTCCTTGCTCGCCGAGTCACCGTTCTTTGTCTCAATGTCGCTGATTTTCTGGATCCGCTTGTTATGCCTTCCCCCCTCAAATGGAGTGTTGAGCCATGTCTCCAGGATATCGTACGCGGTTTCCTCGCCGGTGGTTCTGCCGCCAAGAACTAACACGTTGGAATTGTTATGCATCCGGCTCATCCTGGCGGTATAGTTGTCATACACCGGCGCAGCGCGCACACCAGGCCATTTATTAGCGGCGATGCTCATGCCGATGCCTGTGCCGCACAACAGAATACCCCTTTTGTATTTCTTTTCGCTCACGGCGCGGGCCACTTTGGTGGCATAGTCTGGATAGTCCACAGATTCGGCGGAGTGGGTACCCATATCCACCGTTTCAAAGCCCAGTTTTTCCAGCCGGGCTATCAATTTCGCCTTCAACTCGAACGCGCCATGGTCCGAGGCGATAACAATAGTGCTCTTTTCCACGGATAAGCTAACCACCATCTTGATATATAGTATTGATCCCCACATTATAATCCCTTAGTGGAGGTCTGTCAAAACAGCGATATTCAGCGGTAAATCCGAAAATAATTGTAAAATCAGGCCGAATGGTATAGCTTATTCCATTGGGCTGGGCTGTTGATTCTCTGGAGCTATGGTCTGCCTCTGACTGTGACAATATTCAGCGCCTCCAGGCGCCGGTTTTTTCGATAAAGGAGTAGTGATGGTTTTCGATTCCCTTTGGGGTCTCTTTTCTTCCGATCTTGCCATAGATCTGGGTACTGCCAACACGCTGGTCAGCCTGAAGGGCAAGGGTATAGTGTTGCGGGAACCTTCTGTGGTGGCCATCCATGCGGAGAGCAAGGAAGTGCTGGCCGTGGGCTCTGAAGCGAAAAAGATGCTGGGAAAAACCCCCGGTAACATCATCGCCACCCGACCGATGAAGGATGGAGTCATCGCCAACTTCGAGGTTTGCGAGGCGATGATACGGTACTTTATCCACAAGGTGCACAACCGCAATAACATGGTCCGCTCCCGGGTGCTGATTGCCGTTCCTTCCGGCATCACTCAGGTGGAAAAACGGGCCGTGCGGGACGCCGCCATGAACGCGGACGCCAGGGAAGTGTACCTGATTGAGGAGCCTATGGCTGCGGCCATCGGCGTGGGGCTCCCCATCTCCGAGGCCACGGGAAACATGATCATAGATATCGGAGGGGGCACCACGGAAGTGGCGGTGATATCCCTGTCCGGCATTGTCTATTCCCGCTCTGTGCGAGTGGCGGGCGATGAAATGGACGAGGCGATCATAAGCTATACCAAGCGCAAGTATAACCTGCTCCTGGGCGAGCAGACTGCCGAGGAGGTGAAGATAAACATAGGGACCGCCTATCCTCCGGATAAGGAACTGACGATGGAGGTAAAAGGGCGCGATCTGATGAGCGGTATCCCCAAAACCCTGTTGCTCACCGACACTGAAGTGCGAGAGGCTCTGGCCGAGCCGATCTCCGCCGTGGTGGAAGCGGTAAGGACGGCCCTGGAGCGCACCCCCCCGGAGTTGGCTTCCGATATCGTGGACAAGGGTATCCTGTTGGCGGGGGGCGGGTCGATGCTTCAGGGGCTCGATTCATTACTGCGAAATGAGACCTCGCTTCCGATTATCCTGGCCGATGAGCCACTAACGGCGGTGGTGCGGGGAGCGGGTGTCGCGATGGAAAACCCGGACTTGCTGCGAAGCGTCACCATATAGATTGCCAACGGTCCCAGAGCTTTTGCCGGGCCGCCTTTTTCGGATCATCGTATGTCGGGTTTCTTTACCAAGTTTAAGGGTGCTTCTCTTTTAGCCGCCCTTTTTACGCTCTCCATTTTCCTTTTCTATTTAAGCGCCAGGAAATCAAATCGCCTAACGCCGATGCAAACCGCGGCGGTTACCATCATGTCCCCCTTCCAGAAAAGCCTGACATGGGTGGTGAATTATACTTCCAGCGCCTGGGAGGGCTATATCCACCTGGTGGGAGTGAATCAGGAAAACGTGGCGCTGAAAAAACGAATCAACGACCTGGAAATGAATAATTCCCGCTTGAGGGAAAAGCTGGGACAGTATGGAAGGATCGAGCGGCTTTTAGGCGCAAATCCCGAGGACGCGGGCCCTGTGGAAGTGGCTCGCGTGGTGGCACGAGACACCTTAGGGCTGGTGCGCATGGTCACCCTGGACAAAGGATCGGACCATGGCCTGGCCCGAAACATGCCCGTGGTCACCCACCGGGGGCTTGTGGGGAGGATCATACTCACCAGCGGTGGGGCGTCCAAGGTGTTGTTGATCACCGATGTGCGCTCCGCCGTGGATGGACTGGCCCAAAAAAGCAGGGATGGACTGGTGGCCTCCGGCTCCAACAGCCACGACCTTTATGTGCGCTATCTCAGGACCGACGCCAAAGTGGCCGATGGGGATCAGGTGGTCTCCTCCGGGCTGGGAGGGGTATACCCCAAGGGGCTTTTGATCGGTTCGCTTTATGACATCCAGAGGGAAAAGGAGGAGCTGTTCGTCACCGCCAGGATAACGCCCCACGCCGACCTGGAGCGGCTGGAGGAAGTGCTGGTGCTCAAAAGCTTCGTCCCGTCACAGGTGGATCTGGATAAAAAGCGATGAAAATCGTTCAATACGTTATCGTCGCCTGGGTCTTCTTCATTATACAATCCGCTTCTTTTTCCATTATTCCTGGCATTGGTTTTCGGCCGGACATGGCGCTGATCCTGGTGGTTCACTTCGCGCTGGCCTTCGGCAGGAGCGGGGGGCTGGCCTTTGGAGCGGGGGCAGGGTTGTTTCAAGACCTGCTGCTGTGCGGGCCCGTGGGCCCGGGGGTTCTCTCCTGGGGGCTGGCCGGATACGCCTCCGGGGCTTTGCGCGAAATATATATCAGCGACACTTTACGGTCTCGGGCCGCGCTGATGGCGGCGGTCACCCTGTCCGATATCGTGATAAGAGCTTCGATGGTCAGGATGGCTTCCGACGCCCAGATAGGGCATGCGGCTATGGCCGCCATGGGCCCCCAGGTGGTGGTAAACGTATTCTTCGCTATCCTGGCGATGCCGCTGCTAAGCTGGCTGGATCAGACAATAGGCGGCGCCGAAACACGAATGGAAAAGAGAAAGAAGCTAAACTCGTTTCTCTCCGGGATGAGAAAAGCTACGGAGTGATGGCGGCCTTGTGGTTGCGCAGATGCTCCTCTTTCGGGACCCACCATTGTTCGAAGTTATACCCGATCCCGGCGGCCCCAGGAACGATTCCCCGGATTCTTTTCGCCACCACCGGCAGCGCCTCCGGAACATACAGGAAGGTATAGGGCTGCTCCTCGGCCAGTATATCCTGGAACCTGCCATAATACTCCTTCCGCTTTTCCATGTCGAAAGTCCGCCGTCCCCTCTCCAGAAGCTCGTCCACTTCCGGGCTGGCGAAGGAGACGAAGTTGAATTCATGTTCGCCGGTTTTCGATGAGTGCCATATGGGGTATGGATCCGGGTCCAGCCCCAGCCCCCAGCCCAGAATCACCGCGTCAAAATCCCGCTTGTTTATGAAGTTGTTTATAAACGAGGACCATTCGATGACCCTCAGCTTGGCCGTAACGCCGATCCTCTTCAGGTTTTGCTGGATCACCTGGGCGGCGTTCTTCCGCACGTCGTTTCCCTGGTTGGTGATTATTTCAAACTCGAATGACTTGCCATCCTTGTCCAGCACCCCGTCGCCGTTGGTATCCTTCCACCCCGCCTCGCCCATCAGCTTCTTGGCCATGGCCGGATTGTATGGATACCGTTTCACGTCATCCTTGTAGGCCCAGGTGCCATATTTGATCGGCCCCGTGGCGGGCTTGCCCAGCCCCAGCAACGCCGCGTCCACTATCTCTTCCTTATTGATGGCGTAGGTGAGCGCCTGGCGGACTCGTTTGTCTTCGAAC
>JAOUNV010000444.1 GCA_029880775.1 Nitrospinota bacterium
CACACCCGTCAAGGCTTCTTTCCGCTCTGGGTTCACTCCGCTCCCATACCCCTGCGTCCAATGCCCGATCAGCCTCTCCACCAGCCTTGCCTGAGCCTCCAGGGGAGTGACTATATACAACCCCCCCACCCCGTATGTGCGGCATACCCGAGCCAGATCATGCACATCCAGGGAAGTCACCGAACTGGTGACCGTATCGCCTGACCGATTGACCACAGGATGGTGGATCAGCCCCACCGCCAGACGAGACGCGGGAGAGGAGTCTTTATCCTTCATTCTTCTCTCGCGCTTTCCGAATTATCTCCATGGCCAGTTCCATCTCCTCTCCCTCCAGCCCCGCTTTTTCAATCAGATCAGGACGTTTTTCTGATGTCCTGATTATGGATTCCCGCCGACGCCACGCCTCTATCTTCGCTCGGTGTCCGGAGAGCAGAATCTCCGGCGCCGCCTCCCCCTCAAACTCGGCGGGCCTGGTGTATTGTGGATACTCCAAAAGTCCGGCCGAGTGGGACTCTTCCCTGGTGGAATCCTCCCCACCCAGCGCTCCGGGGATCAGCCGCAACACAGCGTCCACCACAGCCATAGCCGGGATCTCGCCACCGGTGAGCACGAAGTCGCCCAGCGAAATTTCCATATCGCAGTAATGTCGCCGGACCCTCTCATCCACCCCCTCATATCGGCCGCAGACCAGGATTAAGCCTGTTTGCCCGGCAAGTCGCTGAGCCATTGATTGGTTGAAAACGGTCCCCTGGGGCGTAAGCAGGATCACCGGGGCGCCTGGGTTTCCCTCCCGAAGGCTGGTTATGGCGCGGGCCAGTGGCTCCACTTTCATCACCATCCCGGGGCCTCCCCCATAGGGATAATCGTCGGTGACCCTATGTTTATCTGTAGCCCAGGCGCGCAGGTCGTGAATCCGCGTTTCCACCACGCCCGCCTCCACCGCTCTTTTTATTATCGATTCGCCAAAGGGACTGGCGAACATCGCGGGGAATATGGTGAGAATGTCAAATTTCATGTCGATAGGTTCAGCGCAATAGTGGCCAGGTTATTCGGTACGGCGCCCACCCAGGGTGGGTTCATTCCATGTCCATCAGTTTCATGACGATTCGTCCACCTCGAAGATCCACTTTTACCAGCGTTTCCGGAATGCACGGTGTCATTATCTCCTCGCCGGTGTCAGATTTGATAACCCACACATCGGCGCTTCCGGCTTCGAAAAAATCTGTCAACACACCCAGTTTTCCCCCTTCCGGGTCGAACACGGGCAGGCCCACGATCTCCTCGTAATAATAATTCCCACCCGGCGGAGGGGGCATCGACTCCCTGGGAACCTCCAAGGCGCCACCAGAATATTTCGCCACATCTTCCGGAGACCCAATCCCCTCGAAAGCCACAATCGCCAGTTTGTCCGCAGGTCTTGACGAGACCAGGGTCACGGTCCCCTGCTCCTTCCCTGTTTTCACAAAAAGCTGGCGGCCGATAAATCCATCCACCAGATCATGACCAAAATAGGGGAAAAGCTTGATCTCCCCGCGCACTCCGTGAGGCCGACCCAGCCTGCCGATCGCAATCATTGGCCCTTCGGATGGCGCATCGGAGGCCTGATGGAAAGCGGCCAAATCTAGTCCAATATCTCCAGGACAGCCCTCTTTTTCTGCTTGGTCGCCGATGCGGAAAGAATTAGGCGCATCGCGCCCGCCGTCCTGCCTCGTCGTCCTATAACCTTGCCCAGGTCATCAGGGGCCACGCGCAGTTCCAGAGTAGTCACCTTGTCACCAGACATCTCTTCGATCTCAATCTCGTCGGGGTGGTCGACAAGCTCCTGAACCATATGCTTCAAAAGCTCTTTCATAACGAATTCTCCTCTTGTATTCGTCCCGGCCTTTCCAGGCGGGACGGCTTTCCCGTTTTACTACATCCCGTTTTACTACATCCCGAAGAGAAATATCAGTGGCTTACACGCACACCCTGCTTTTTGAGCAGGCTTCTGACAGTGTCAGACACCTGTGCGCCCCGGTTTAGCCACAATTCCACTTTCTCTTTGTCGATCTTCACATTGTCCTCGGCAATTCCTGGGTTATAAGTCCCCAAAGTCTCCAAAAACCTTCCCTCGCGGGGGGCTCTGGAATCGGTCGCGACGATCCTGTAAATCGCCAGTTTCTTCGCGCCAATGCGCCTCAATCGCAGTACTACCGCCACTAAATGTCTCCTGATAATGAAAGGTTATTTGATACTTGTCTATCCGCCGCCAAAATTCATCCCAGGAAAGGAGGGAAGAGACCCCGCCCCTTTCTTGAGCTTGCCCATATGCTTCATCATTTTGCGCGATTTAAGAAAATTCTTCAACAAACGGTTTACATCCGCCACCTGGGTTCCACTGCCTCGGGCGATTCTCCGTTTTCTCGAGGCGTTTATTATACCCGGCTTTGAACGCTCCGTCATCGTCATAGAGCTTATTATCGCCTCGGTTCGGGTCAACTCGTAATCATCCAGGTCCGCCTTGCCGATCGCCTGGTCCATGCCGGGGATCATCTTCATCAGTTGATCCAGCGGGCCCATCTTGCGAATCATCCGCAGTTGCTCCAGGAAATCACCCAGGTCGAATTTGG
>JAOUNV010000445.1 GCA_029880775.1 Nitrospinota bacterium
GAATATTTCTCCACAGGAAGACCGGTTCTGGCCCATGCGCCCAAAGGATCGTTTGTTCTCGAATATATACGCAAACACAACTGCGGTGTTGCGATAGGGGAAAATGATCCAGCGTCGCTTCGCGAAGCCATACGAAAGGTGCTTGCGGATAAAGAATATGTTAACGAAATTACAGCCAACGCTAAGAACAGGGCAAAGATAGATTTTGATTCAGACAAGATGAGGTCAAGGTTTATCTGTTATCTTGAAACCATGGCGGCCAGCGGTTCTGGTATGGGAAATTAACGTGCGACGCTGGCCCGGGCAAACAATTCGGGTTGTTACTGGATAGGCTAACAAGTAGTATGAGTTGCTTCACTCCAGTACTTTTTATGGTGATGATTCCCATGGAACTGGCCGGGGTGACATGTGAATGAGGATAGAAGGGAATTACATAAGTAAATGTTCAAGGTAACGCAGTGCCACTGGCGGCGTTTATGTTATACGTACCATCCAGTGATAGGGTGGTGGCACATTCCGAACATGAGGGCCCGTCTGCAACTGGGAGGCGCGTTTCATTTGCTGGAAACCAATTCCATAGGTATGCGGTCCAGCAGGGAATACCCTGAAAAGACATCATCGGGGCGCAAAAGGATTCTTCTTCTGGGCGACTCCTACACTGCGGGCGATGGAGTGGACAACTCAGAGCGTTTCTCCGATATTATGGAGAGCCGCTTTCCCTGGCTGGATGTGATGAACTTCGGACTCAATGGCAGCGGCACCGACCAGCAGACGCTTATATTCGAGCAGATGGCCAGTCGCTTGGAGGCGGATGCGTATATATTCTGCTTATGTCCGGAAAATATAGCCCGGTGCCAATACACCTGCTTTCCCAGCATGAGCTGGAGCGAGCATCAGCTCGTGTACCGCCCCAAGCCCTATTTTGAGCTTTCTGAAAATGATCTGGAGTTGAGAAATCAACCTGTGCCGCATGAAAAGAGGAGTGTGGAGGCGCTTGGGGACTGGAAATGTGATTTTCCATATTCAAACGAGTTTCCGGAGGACCCCTATGCAATCTACCGTTTCCCCGACTCATCCCATTGGCGGCTGCAGAAAAAAATCCTAGAGCGGTTTATCGGACAAACCGGGGAAAAACCAGTATATTTAGTTCCCATGCCGATGGATAGGCACTACTTTGAAAAAAGTACCATGGAATTCATTTTGGAGCGCTACCGCGAGTTGGAGGCTCCAGAAAAGAATATTCGAGTGGTGGATTTGATGCCGGCAATGCTCAAAGACAGCGCTCAAGAAAGAAAGGCCTATAGGTTTCCTGATGATCCGCACTATACAGCAAAGGCTCATCAGGTTGTCGCGAATGGTTTGGCCAATGAAATAGGAAAATACAATTCAGATTTTTTCCTGCAAGGCTCACAATAAGGTGCGGTAATTCTGATGCTAACATTGGGTATCTCTTGCTTCTATCATGATTCGGCCGCCGCCATTGTGAAAGATGGGAAGATAATAGCTGCGGCGCAGGAGGAGAGGTTCTCCAGAAGAAAAGGCGACCCATCTTTTCCTCTTTCCGCCATAAGCTATTGCCTGGAGGAAGCCGGAGCGAGGATCGCTGATCTTGACTCGGTGGTATATTACGAGAAACCCGTCCAGTCTTTTGATCGACTGGTATCCACATACATGGCTGTGGCGCCCTGGGGGCTTGAATCGTGGCTATATTCCATGCCGCGATGGATATCCCAGAAATTGCACACGCCAACCATAATTCGGGAAACGCTGGAGTACGATGGGAAGATTCTGGCCACTCCACATCATTTGGCTCATGCGGCGTCCGCATTCTACCCATCCCCTTGGGAGGAGGCTGCCATACTGACTGTGGATGGCGCAGGTGAGTGGACTACCGCATCTATCGGCCATGGCCATGGCCGGGAAGTGCGGCTGCTAAATGAGATGCGGTTTCCAGACTCCATTGGTCTTCTTTACTCCGCCTTTACCTATTTTTGCGGATTTAAGGTCAACAGTGGTGAATACAAGCTAATGGGGCTTGCGCCTTATGGCGAGCCGAAATATCTGAACTTGATCCACCAGCGGATCGCCACGCTCCATGATGATGGTACCGTGGCGCTGAACCTGGAATACTTCAGTTTCCTGGACAAGCTGGAGATGACATCCAGGAAGTTCGCCACTCTGTTCGGAGGTCCTGCGAGAAAGCCCGAGTCCAGGATAACCAGACGCGAGATGGATATGGCGGCTTCTATACAAGCGTTCACAGAGCAGGCTATATCCTCCATGGCCCGGTGGGCGCGCAAAGTGACCGGACAAAAGAAATTGTGCATGGCCGGAGGGGTGGCGCTAAATTGCGTGGCCAATGGCAAGCTGTTGCGGGAAAATGTGTTTGACGACATCTGGATACAACCCGCCGCAGGAGACGCGGGTAACGCCTTGGGGGCGGCGCTGCTTGCCCAGCATGGATATCATGGAGTAGAACGGGCTGAGACAGGAGAGATGGACCGAATGTCGGGTAGTTACCTGGGGCCTTCGTTCTCGTCCGGGGAGGTGGAGGCTTTCATGATTAACAATGGATTTCCATACCTCAAGTTGGATCTGGGTGTGAGGG
>JAOUNV010000446.1 GCA_029880775.1 Nitrospinota bacterium
GGACTCCGCCACGTCGATGTTTTTCATCGTCCGGGGGGTGGTGCGCGTCTCCCAGGGGGAAGGGAAAACCCGCCGCGACCTGGCCACACTGATGGCTGGCGACTTTTTCGGAGAACTGGCCCTGCTGCAAGACAAGCCGAGGGTCGCCACGGTGTGGGCCGTTACGCCTTGCTCTTTGCTGGAGCTCAAACGGGGCGATCTTTTCGAGGCGATGGAGGTCCACCCGGAAATCCGCTCCATCATCGAACAAGCCGCGGCCATCCGCCTGAAGGAATCCTCGTGACAGATTTTCACAATGATGATCTATCCCTTTTTTGCCAAGAAGTGAAGGCGAGGATTCGCCAGGAGTGGTAAAAGATAGCCGACCACGGTGAAGCGATAGGCGCAGCCGAAGAATCTCATTCAATAGTCACCCGCAAGGGGGATTACGAGAGAGATTCTTCACTTCGCATCCGCTCCGTTCAGAATGACACCGAATCGCGCCTGCCTCATCACATCCCGAATTTGGCGCGGGCGCGTTTCACCAGCTCCACGGTGATCTCGGCAGCCCCTTCGTCGCGGGCGAAATCCTCTATCATCTCCCGAGCCATTTCCCGGACGAATTCCGGTGCTTTCTCTATGACTTCGTTGGCTTCCGGTGTCCACACCGGCTGTTCGGCCTTGTTCTGATCGTTCACTGTCACTCCTGATTGTTGAATACTGTCCGCTGCATCCGCTCTATGAGCGATGGCGCGGGAACCGTGGAGCCGCATACGTATACGACTCCCATCCGTGCCAGCTCCACGGAGGCTGATCTGTTATCGCAAATGGCGGCCACATGGTATCCGGCTTTTGTGGCTGCCGCGCTTTTATATTGGCCCCCGGCGAAGATGACCGGAATATCAAACCCCAGTTGGGCCGAGGCTGTGGCGGCGAAATCTGAGACAGCGCCGCCTATAGCCTTTGACCGGGCGGTGATTATCAGAGGCCGCATTCCCCTGGCGTGGGTGGCGCGGAAAAAATCGACGCACAATTCCGGAGTGACCGAGCATGTGCCATCATAGTCGAACGCCAACGCGTCGCCGCCCGGCATTTTGTCGACTGGCAGGGTGGCGCATGCGGAAAAGCTCCACGCCGCCATCAGGATGATCGCCAGGCTTTTCATGTTCACTTCGTCTGTCGGAAGCTTCGGCGGATCATCCACCCACCTTTATCATCGATTTGTCCATATCGCGGGAGTATGTCTCCATATCTCGCACGGCTGGTTTTATCCGCGCATGGCTTGCGATGGCCTGGGCCAATTGCTCGTCCGAGGCGCCATTGGTCAGCATAGGCTCCAGCTCCAGCCTGTCTGTGGAGAAGAGGCATGTGAGCAGCGAGCCCCCTGCGGTGAGGCGCAGACGGTTGCACGCCGCGCAAAAGTGGGTGGTGACCGGGGAGATGAACCCCACCTCCCCCATGGCGCCCTCCAGCTTGTATATTTTCGCCGGGCCGCCCCATCGCGCCTTGTTCTCCGGCGCCAAGGCGCCCAAGGCCCCCACCCGTTCCATCACCTGGTCCATGGTCATGAATTTCTCCCGACTCCATGTCGATGGTGTGGCGGGCATATATTCGATGAATCGGACTTGCAGTTTGTTGCTCATGGTGAGACGGGCGAAATCCGCCACCTCATCGTCATTCACGCCGCGCATCACCACCATGTTGATCTTCACAGCTTCGAATCCGGCGCCCATGGCCGCGTCGATCCCGGCGCGCGCCTGGTGGAAAAGATCGCCACCTGTGATGGCTGCGTATCTCTCCGGGCGCAACGAATCTAGGCTGATATTGATGACGCCCACACCAGCCTCGCGCAAGGGCGCCGCCATATCGGCCAGGAAGACTCCGTTGGTGGTCAGCGCCACCTGCTCCACTCCGGGGGTTTGTTTCACCTGGCGGATGAAGCTGAGGACACCCTTGCGGACCAGTGGCTCGCCGCCGGTGACTCGAAATTTTCTCACACCCAGGCTGGCGAAAACCTGGACCAGCCGCAGAAGGTCCTTAAACTTGACCATATGGCACGGTGCGGGTGGCTGGCCACTGGAGAGTGGCTGGCCACTGGAGGGGGGCTGGCCACTGGAGGGGGGGCGACAATATTCGCACTTCAGGTTGCACCTGTCCGTGACGGAGACGCGCAGGTAGTCGACGCGTCGTCCATGCTCATCGGTGATGTTCAAAGTCATATCCTTCCTCGGGCCATACTTTAGAGTACATGTAAAGGATATGAAAAGGAAGCTTGACGGGAGGGGAAAAAAATCCGCCCGGCTGGGAGTGACCGGGCGGCTTTAGGAGGAGAAATCTACTGCTTGGAGGAAATCATTTACGCAGCCGCATTGTCATGCTTTTGGTTCGATGTATCATGCTCCGCATCCCCTTGGGCCTGGGAGGCGAACTCCGTGTATGTTTTCGCCAAAGTGACTTGCGCCTGGGGCTCCACCTGCGGCGCCGTAGTAGCCACAACGCTTTTGCTGACGCACATATGACAATGATGTGTATGGTCTCGCCCGCATAGCAGACAAGAGACAGTGCCCATGTAGTAGCGCATTATCCCTCCGCAATGGGCGCAATTCTCTTCAGGTAGCT
>JAOUNV010000448.1 GCA_029880775.1 Nitrospinota bacterium
TGGCGGCGCTGGGGGGCAATTTCGGCGAGGATCTTTTCAAAAACCGCATTTCTCACAAGGCGGAGCATTCTATCGAATTTCAGGCCCTTTTCATGGCGGCCAGGACCAGGAAGGGCCCCACCGCCAAAGCGGTCCCCATCCTTTTCTCTTTTCCGGAAAAGATATGGGAGATGGATCATCCTGTATTCAACGGCGCCAGGGTGGACAGATTCCTTGCGTCACTGGAGAAGACCGCCGCGGAGTGCGGGCGAAAGGTCCGTTATGTGGCCAGCGTCGATTTTTCCCATGTGGGCGCCAGATTTGGCGATGAGGAGCCCTTGACCGATCTTAAGCTCCGGATCATTGAAAAGGAGGATCGGGAATTGATGGCGGCGGTGGAAAATCTCGATTCTAAGCTGTTTTTGTCCAGAATCCGTGAGTTGAACCCAAAAAACCGGATATGCGGTTTCCCACCTTTGTATGCTCTGTTGAATTTGACCAAAGCCAAAAGCAGTAAGATTTTGGATTACAGGCAGAACCTGGAAGGAGAGATGGAAAGCATGGTCAGCTTCGCATCCATCGCGCTTTACGAGTAAAAAGGGGTTGCGTCTTACCTGCAGTAGCGATACTATATGATGCAGATGGTAAAGGTTGGCGTGGCCGACTGGCTGTGTAACAAATCATGCCATGGCAGGTGTGTTGCCGCATTGTTGCGTACCATTTATCGCGCTTGTATGGTTTCTTGGATAGTGGCGGGGTGGGAAGTGGAGTTGAGGTATGGAGATGGAGCTTAGCAACGGAAGCAGATCGTTGCATCGAGGGGCGGCTCCAATGCGCCGAAGAGGTGGATTTACATTTGTAGAATTGCTGGTTACTTGCGCAATCATCGGCGCTCTGGCCGTGATCGCAGTTCCCCAGTTCGCCGCTTATCGTTCCAGGGCCTTGTGCGGCAAGGCTATGTCGGACCTCACGAACCTGGCCATCGCCCAGGAATCTTATTTTGTTTTCGCGCAGACATATATTGTCGCCACCCAGAATCCCGACTCCACCAGTAATATGCCGGGGCATAGGTGGACTCCCGGAGTAATCCTCATCTCCTCCCAGGCCACCAATGCTTCTTGGGAGGCTGTGACGGATCATCTTGTTTGCAACGACGGCCCGTTCACATACAGTAGTGACAGGGGCGGCCTGCAAAGGCGCTAATTATTCTCCGGCATGCGCCTGCCTGGGTTGACTTGGGAGGGAGGCCCGGTGTATCTTCTTCTTATAATCAGATTATTGGGGGAAACCGATGTCCATTTCTTCTGAACAAGTGATAAACTCCGCCATCTATAACGAGAAGCTGGCCATGGAGCACTACTCCTCCCTGGCCGAAGTTTTGAAAAAAGCCGGGGACGCCGGCGCCGCCCAATTCTTCGAGGAACAGGGGAAAAGGGAAAAGGGTCATTTCAACAGCCTGATGAAGTATAAGGAAAATATGTTTCCAGATTCCAAGGTCGCCGTGGGGGAGTCCATTAGCTGGATCACCCGCGAAGTGACCGACGAGGCGGGAACCCAGGCTGGCCTGGACGACGCCCTGAAAGTGGTGGAGGAAGCGGAAAAAGCGGCGGAAAAGTTCTATCGCAACGCTGTCGCCGAGGCGGAGGAGCCGGAAGCGCGAGAGCTGTTCGAAAAACTGGCCGATGATGAAGCCAGGCACTTTCGGATCATGGGCCGACTGCGGGCCCGGCTGGAGGAAAAGGGGAGCATAGAGCCACCCGATTTCGCCGATTTGGGGATGGGCTGATACGCGCCCTGGAGCCTTCAATCCACCCTCCTGGTTCCGGATCGCCCCTGTTTGCGGTATCATGGCGCCATGCATGAGGCGATATTCCGTGGCGACTCCTCCCTTATGGCGGGCCAACTTCTCGTCATAGGGTTTGAGGGGGAGAAATACACTCGTGAGCTGGGGACTTTTTTCCAGAAGATCAAGCCCGCCGGCGCCATTCTTTTCTCCAGAAACATCCGGGACGCGGCCCAGACCAGAATCCTTACCGGAGACATCTCCAGGCTGATCGAGGATATCACCAACACCCCGGCTATCATCTGCCTGGACCAGGAGGGGGGGCGCGTCAGCAGGTTGCCGGGGGAACGGTTTCCTACTGCCAGAGAGCTTTTTCTGCAAGGGGGCGAGAACCTGGTGGAGGAGAATTACCGGACCATGGGGGAGAAGATGGCGGGGCTTGGGTTCAATCTGAATTTCGCTCCGGTGTTGGATATGGACACTAACCCGATCAATCCGATCATAGGTGACCGCGCCTTTGGGCCAGACAAGGAAACTGTCATAACTATGGCCGCCGCCGCCAGGCGGGGGCTGGACGCGGCCAATATCCTTTCGTGCGCAAAGCACTTTCCTGGGCATGGTGGCGCGGACAAGGACAGCCATGTGGAATTGCCGGTGGACCCTCGCCCGTCAGAGCGTATCCTGGAGCAGGAGCTGGCGCCATTTGCCGCATGGGCAAAGGACCAAGGCCCCTTTGTCATGACCGCCCATGTGGCATATCCGGCCCTGGATAAAGCCATGCTCCCCGCTACGCTCTCCAAGCCAATCGTCACGGGCCTGCTTCGTGAACGGCT
>JAOUNV010000447.1 GCA_029880775.1 Nitrospinota bacterium
TCCTTTAGCTTAGCCAGCCCAGCGATCCGCTTATCTTCGAGCTGGGCGGCCACCTCCTGCTCTAGCTTGGCCAGCCTGGGTGTGAGGGTGGATTTCATCTGAGCCCGCAACGCTTTGCGCTCCGCCTCCACCTGCTCGCGCAACGCCGCCCTGGCCTGCCGCTCCTCTTCAGTAATCCTTTCGATGAACTTGTTGCGCAGTAGCTTTTCCTCGTTGCGCACCGCCAGATCCATCCTCCGCAGCCGGTCCGCTCGTTCGTTGGCCACTTCCTTGGCCATGGCGTTTAGCATATCCGCTTTCAAGGCGTCCACCTCCGCCTTGAGCTTCTCGAACCATGTGTGGCGGAGCTGTTCCATCTCCCCAGACAAAGCCTCGGTCATATGCTTGCGGGAAAGGGTTATGTCCATATCCAGCTTTTGGCGATGCTCGGCCTCCTCTATCTCCAAACTCCGGGCAAGGACATCCATCCTTTCGCTCCGGCGTTTTTCTATCTCCGCGTCCAGCGCTGTGCGCAGATTATTCCTCTCCTCCTCGATTTTCCGCTCCATCACCGCCTTTAGCTTGGCGTAATGGTTTGCAGCCTCCACCTTTGCCGATTCCATATTCCCTCGGCGCAGCTCCAGTATTTCCTGTTCCACCTGGATTGCCAGCTTGTTGTGCTCAGATTCGATCCTGGCCTTGGCCCTGTCCTTGAAAGCCACCAGCGCATTTTTCACCAGGTCGCGTTTTTTCGCCCCCTCAATACGCAGCTTTTCGGCCGACGCAGCCAGCGCCCGAGCCTCCTGTGTCGCAACCCTGCCGGCTATCGCCTCCATTCCGGCCTTCTCCTCGCCCGCCAGCTTTTTCGTCAGTTCCAATAGCCTGGAGTTATAGAGTTCTTCCGCGTCATGTACGGCTTTTTCCAAAATAGCGTCCCGCTCCAGCTGAGCCCGGGCGCGCTGGGCCTCGGCCAGCCGTTTCATAGACCGGTCAGATTCTTCGTCGAACGCGGAGGAGAAGAGCATGACATCGCGCCAGGCGCCCTGGATCAGCGAGCCTCGCAGCGCGTCGGTCTCCTGGACGGTATCCACTTTCTTCCGGGAGCGGTATTCCTCCATCTCCACATACACTTCGTCCATCTTTCCCTGGCGGAACTTTTCCACCTCGGCCTCGACTTCCTCCGTTTTTTTCCGCCGGTCGGCCTCAAGGTCGTTCCACACCATTTCTCGGATTTTTTCCACCTCGCCGACGGCGGCCGCCCTGATCTCATGCCGACGCAACTCCTGGGCCTCCAGCAATTCCTGCTCGAATTTGGCCATGGACGCGTCCCGCTCGTCTATCAGTCTGGTTCTTAGCCTCTCCCTGTTCTCTGCGGACAACTGCTCCAACTCGCTAAATCGGCGACGTCTTTCCGCCTCCGCTTCAGTGGCCAAAAGACGCGCCTGGGCTTCCCGGGCGTTGGATAGCTCCGTCTCCATCCGTTCCGTACGGGACTGCTCGATGTTCCTGACCGAGTCCTCAGCTCTCTTAAGGCTGGCGCTTTCGAACTCGCGGGCCTGCGCATCGGCTCGCTCCCAGGCGGATTTACGGTACGCCTCGATCTCCGCTTCCACCTTCCCTTTCTCCCGTTCAAACCACGCCTTGAGCTTGGCCTGGACGCTAAGCTCCTTTTCCCGGCGCTGGGATTGGATTTCGCCTTCGACTCTCGCCAGCATCTGCTCGCGTTCCCGTTCTATGGAAGCCTCGAATTCCTTTCGCTTTTCACCTTTCAACTCCTCGATCTCCTCTCTTATGGAGTCGAGCCACCTGGCGCTGTCATCGGATATCTCCTCCCTGGCCTTTTTAAGCGCCTCCCTTGTCAACTCATCATCCGGCGTTCCGGCCAGAGTGGCTGCGGCGGAAGTGAAAGCGGCCTGGGCGTTGGAGTCTGGCTGGGAATAGACAAGCGGCGGCAAAGGCGTGGAAGTGGGACGCAAGGCTCCATGGTCTGGCACGAAGCCAAGATAGGAAACAGTCAGGCCTGTGGATTCCTCCAGGGATGTCCGCAGTGATGGGCCGAAATCCAGGTCCCCGTAATATCTGGCCTTGCTCAACATGATATGGGTCAAAGGCGCCACCATGACCTTGTCCAATTTGGCAAGGAGCTTTTTATCACCAGAGAGGGCTTCTTTCAGCGCCCCGAACACTCCCTTGCCCTCCGGCAACCCGTTATCCTCGATTCGTTTAAGAGCCTTTTTGACCTTCGCCGTTCGGCTGAAGGATCTATGCGCTCGGCGGATGGCGAGGCTATGAAATATCCGCCCTGCTGACAAGGCCCCGGCGGAAGGCTCTATCACCATCAGTGGGGAGTTGGCGTCCAGGAAGTATTCTATGGAGTGGTGATTGTCCAGCATCCCCAGGTCCATCACCACGAAATCCGCCCCTAATGTGGCCAGATTGGCAGCCAGCTTTTTCCTCGGTTTTATTCTTTTGTCCGGCCCCATGGGGTACTCAGCCCCTCCATCGGCCAGCATGACACCACCAAAGGGGGTGGGGACCACCACTTTCGCCAGATCCTTGGCCTTGCCGGCTATATGATCCTCCAGTGTCAGGGCTGGTGGTTCCATTCCCAGCATG
>JAOUNV010000449.1 GCA_029880775.1 Nitrospinota bacterium
GTCCATCTGGGATACTATCCACCCGCCGAAAATATCTCCAGAGGCGTTGGCCTCCGACGGCATGCAGATCAGCCGTGTGGTTGCCGCGCGCCCCGCAATGTAGTGGGCAGGATCGCTGTTTTCATCCGGCTGGATGTTATTGGTGACTGTCACTATTTTCCCGATACTATCGCATCCCACCCGCTGTCCGGGTCGAACCTGGGGCCATGCCTTTCGGCCAGTTGGCGCAAAGTCTCCACCACATCGCCATGCCCTCTGCCAGCGGAGTAGCGCATGGGGCCACCGCGGAATGGGGCGAACCCGGTCCCGAATATCACCCCCCCGTCCAAAAGGTCCGCGTCCTCCACTATCCCCTGGCGCAGGCACTCCACAGACTGGTTCACCATCCGCAGTATCAGCCTGTCAGTCAGGTCCGTCGGCGGGGTATAGCCGGTGGGGATGATAGGCAAAATCTGTTTGCCATCTTTATATTGGTAGAACCCGGAACCCGATTTCTTCCCCAGCTTGCCAGCGGCCACCATGCGAGCCAGATCCTCCGGCTCTTCCATGCCAAAATCCTCGCCCAGAATGTTGATTACAGAGAGGCATATATCAAGCCCCACAGCGTCCGCCAGGGTCACCGGCCCCATCGGCATGCCGAAGTCCACCGCCGCCTTGTCAATCACGGAGATGGGCACACCCTCCGAAGCCAGCTTCATCGCTTCGTACAGATAGGGTGTCAGGATGCGGTTTATCAAAAAGCCAGGGGCGCTGTTGACAATAAGCGGCAGCTTGTCCATGGCTCTCACAAACGAGGCCGCCATAGCGGCCACCTGTGGGCTGGTGGCAGGGCCTTTCACCACTTCCACCAGTTTCATCATCGCCACGGGATTGAAGAAATGTAATCCTACAAACCGTTCCGGCCGGGCCAGCCCTTCGGCCAGCTTTTCCAAAACGATGCTCGAAGTGTTGGTTGCCAGGATTGCGTCCGGTTTCATCATAGGTTCAATCCTGGAATAAAGCTCCAGCTTGGCCTCCAGGTTCTCAAAGATCGCTTCTATAACAATATCGGCGGAGCCCACACCTATCCCCGCCACATCAGGCGCCAGCCTGTCCATGGCGGCGGTTATCAGCCTGGGGGCGCGTAGTTTCTTTTTGAACAGCGCATGCGCCCGTTTGATCACCGGGGCCACGCGGGCGCTTTCCGTGTCCTGGAGAGTCACCTTGTATCCGCGCAGCGCCAACCACGCGGCGATATCCCCCCCCATCGCTCCAGCGCCGATGACGTGCACCCTGGCGGGATTGAACTTTGCGCCATCTCCAGAGGACTTCATCCTCTCCTGGAGCATGAAGACCCGGATCAGGTTTTGCGCTGTGGATCCGCTGACAAGCTTGGCCACGGAGCGCGCCTCCCCCACCATCATTTTTCTTTTGTCGCCATATTGCTCCCGCCAAAGGTCTATCAAGGCGTATGGGGCGGGGTAGTGATCCTTACGCGCTTTTTTGGCGGTTTCCTTTTCCAGCTTCACGGCTACAAGAGCCCTGAGGCCTGGGAAGTTCGACAACCGGCCAAGCAATGGCGCCTTTGCCCGGCTGGGGGCGCCTTTGACTGTCGCAATAGCAGCGGTCCTCAGGTTCCGCAACGGGACGCAATGGTCCACCAGCCCCAGCTTCTTTGCTCTCTTCCCATCCATGGTCCTGCCGGTGAGCATCATGGTCATTGCCTCCAGCCCGCCCATAATATGCGTGGAACGCACAGCCCCGCCGAAGCCTGGATGTATGCCCAGCAGCACTTCAGGAAAACCGAGACGAGTGGACTTGTGGCTGGAGGCCACCCGACGCTTGAACGACAAGGCCAGCTCCAGCCCGCCCCCCAGGCAAAAACCATGGATCATGGCCACTGTGGGAAACGGAAGGCTTTCTATATGGTCGAACAACGATTGGGCCTTGCGGACCACCTCGAAGGCCTCCTCCTCGCTACTGATTTTCGTAAACTCCCGCACATCGGCGCCTGCGATGAATCCGTTCTCTTTCAACGAATGGAGGATCAGCCCGGCAGGGGGACTTTTTTCTATCTCACTGATGGCCTCTCTTAGCTCCTCCATCACGGCGGATGACAGGATATTGACAGAGCTTCCCTCCACGTCCAACCCAAGCCAGACGATTTTCCCCTCGTCGGTCTCCACTTTCCAGTGTTTGTACCCGCCGCTCATGAGGCTATCCTTTCCAGCAGCATGGCGCCACCCTGTCCGCCACCGATGCAGAGGCTGGCCACGCCATATTTGTCGTCATACCGCCGCATAGTGAAGTCGTTACGCAGAATAGTACGGACGCCGCAAGGGCTAGCTGACCATTACCGTACTTATGTGCGCCGCTCATGAGGCTATCCTTTCCAGCAGCATGGCGCCACCCTGGCCACCGCCGATGCAGAGGCTGGCCACGCCATATTTGTCGTCATGCAATCGCATGTTGTGGACGCTTCGCAGGATTATGCGCGCGCCGCTGGCGCCTGTTTGCACGTTGCTATACTTATGTGCGCCGCTCATGAGGCTATCCTTTCCAGCAGCATGGCGCCACCCTGGCCACCGCCGATGCAGAGGCTGGCCACGCC
>JAOUNV010000450.1 GCA_029880775.1 Nitrospinota bacterium
GGATTTTATCCTCTATGTTGGCAGGTTCCAGCGGGAAAAAGGACTTGGCGACCTGGTGAACCATTTCAAGCAGTATGTGGACGAGACCGGCTCCAAAGTGACCCTGGCCCTGGTGGGGCGGGGGGATATGAAAGTGGGTGACGATCCGGCCCACAACATCCGTGTTCTGGGTTTCCTGCCTGAGCAGGACAAGCTGGACGCCGCCGCCGCCTGCTCCGCCCTGGCTTTACCGTCGATCCGGGAAAGCTTCTCTATCGTAATGATGGAGGCGTGGGCTCAGGGTAGACCGGTGATCGCCGCTGGCCGGTGCGACGCCGCCCGGGAACATATCTACGCCTGCCGGGGGGGGCTTTTGTATGACGATGCCGATGAGCTGGGCGAATGTGTGGAGAGAATAGTAAACGACAAACCCGCCGCCGACGAGATGGGCAGGAGAGGTATGGAATATGTCCGGGCCAACTTCCAGTCCCCCACTATCGTGGAGAATTTCGTAAAAGCCCTGGAGGGGATGAGCCGCGAGCCTTTGACCTCCCGGATGGGGCGGGCCATGACCGCCGCTGGAGCCCATCAGGATAATTCCAGAGAAAAGGCGATAGAGCGTTTCATGGCGGAGGCTTGGGATAAAGTGACTCTAACCTCTCCGTTGTCGGAGGAGTCGATCCAGGAGATATTGGCGAAGGTGGAGGACTTCTCCGACTTTTCTGTAAACTATGCGGAATTCTCTCATCGCAAGGCGGTGGGGGGAATGTGGAGCAAGTTCCGAGGCGCCGTGACGCGGCATCTGCGGGTGAATTATCTGGACATCATGGAAGGTAAGCAGCGAGCCTTCAACCGCGAGGCGGCGAATCTGCTGCGCAGAATATATGAGCGGATCAAGGATGGATCCTGAAAGGAGCCGGACATGAGAGGGAAAATCAAAATCGGGGCGATCCAGGCGGCGCCGGTGATCTTCGACCGGGACGCTTCTTGCCAGAAGGCTGTGGAATGGGTCAAGAAAGCGGGCGATATGGATGTGCGCCTGGCGGTGTTCGGGGAAACATGGCTACCGGGATACCCATGGTTCAATGTGGCGTGGGCGGAGCCTATGGGCCAGGAAGCGGCGGTGGAGTATCTGGCTTCCGGTGTCACCATCCCCGGCCCCTGCGTGGACGCGCTGTGCGCCGCGGCCAAGGAAGCGGGGACCGATGTGGTGATAGGCGTGGCGGAGCTGGACGCATCTTCTGAGGGAACCATTTATTGCACCCTGCTATTCATCGGCGCCGAGGGGAAGGTGCTGGGGAAACATCGCAAAACCAAACCGACCGCCACGGAGCGGATCATGTGGGGCGAGGGGGATGGCAAGAGCATCAAGGTCCACCAGCGCGACTATGGAAAGATAAGCGGGCTCAACTGCTGGGAACACCAGATGGTGCTCCCCGGGTACGCCCTGATGTCTCAAGGTACCCAGTTTCACGCGTCCGTGTGGCCGGGTGGCGAGCCATACACCCGCCAGACCTTTTTGACCCAGGCGTTCTGCTCCCAGGCGGCGTGCTATGGGATCATGGCCGGGGGGCTGATCCGGGAGGAAGATATCCCGGAGCGATTTAAGAAAATGCTGCCCCTGCGCGCCGTGCCACGCACCGGCGATAGCGCCATCATCGACCCGAAAGGCAACATCATCGCCGGGCCGCTGCATGGTGAAGAGGGGATTCTGGTGGCGGAAGCGTCACTGGACGAGATCCGCTCCGCCAAGGCTTGGCTGGATGTGTGCGGCCACTATAGCCGACCCGATATCTTCGACGTGAAAATGCATGGTCAGTCGTTGCATCCACGCATGGAGGCATCGTAGGGCCTGACGGAAGAGGGAGTTTCTTTCGGAACGGCCCATCCCGATTATAGTTTGGACTTATGATAGTATGCGAGGGGGAACAACACAGAAATAGGCTTTTTCTGGCTTCTATACTACTGTTACAGATACAATGTTGGCGCACAATATACATAGAACCTTAGAAAAGACACAACATGGCACTTGAGCTTACAGAAGAAAACTATCGATTTCTTGATATCGCAATCAAGATAAGCGCATTCATGGGAGCAGCATACTCAGTTTACTTAGCAAATAACACCTTCAAACTTTCAACTTCCGAGTCCAGGATACAAACATTTAACAAAATACATTCTACATTTCTGGATCCTAATATTCTCGCAACCAGGAGGGAAATTATTCAATATTGGAGTTCGAAAGTAGTACTAAACCCAAAACTCAAGGAATTTCAGTTAGGAGGTATATTTGGGTCTAAATTTTCCAAAATTCCTAATAAAGACTTAAAATCACATATAAGATCAAAATATGGGATCGAATACAAGCATAAGCCGGAAGACCTGAAAAACACTGATTTCAACAGAAAAATGGATGAAGTTCTCAATAAATATGAACACCTAGGTAAAATGAGAGAAGCGAGTTTAATCTCAAAGGATGATGTAAGGTTAACATTTTAGACCCTGTAAATTAAATTGTGTAACTGCTCATAATTCCTTAATCTTCGCTAAGGAGGATAATGAGCATGACGACAGACCGAAAGAAACTCGAGGCGATCGCACGGGGG
>JAOUNV010000218.1 GCA_029880775.1 Nitrospinota bacterium
TCTGCTGGATATGGGGCTGCAGGCGAAGGTGCTGACTCTTCCGGGGGCCAAGGACGCCGACGAGTTCCTCGCCCGGAACGGTGTGGAGGAGCTGGAGAAATTTCTGGCCAAGGCGCCTTCATTCGCCCAGTTCGTCATAGACTCGGCGGCCCAGGCGGCGGATCTTTCCACCGTGGAGGGGCGGGCCCAGGCCGCCAGGGAGGCGCTTCCCTATATCAACAGGATCCGTGACAGGATCGAACGGAATCAATACACACAAATATTGGCGGAAAAGACCGGTGTGGAATTTGGGCTGATCAACTCTGAAGCGGCCGCCATGGCCCGCAGCGCCCCTGGGCGCGCCCCTGCAATGTCGGTCCCGGCTAAAAAGCATAGCCCCAGGCAAGGCGCCAGAGCCGCCGCAGAGAGGATAGTCATAAGGATACTGCTTGACTGTCCGGATTATCTTGATGAGCATGCCGGAGGCTTGGGCCCGGCCAATTTTGAGGACGAAGAGAATCGGGGACTGTTTGAGTTTATAACCAGCGCGGCTCATGGCGGCGCCAAGGATTTTCCCGCGATACTGGAGGCGGCCAGGGAGGCTGGGATGCAGGCTAGTGTGACGGACAGGTCAATAGAAACAAATCTTTATGATGAGAATGGGGCGGCAAAGGCAATGGAGGATTGTGTGCGGACCTTGCTCTATCGTCCGGAAGATAGAAAACGGAGTCTTTTGGCTCTGCTGGAGCGCGCAGGGGGGGATGATAAGAAGAAATTCGAAGATGCGCAAAAAGAGTATATCAAATCCAGGAATAATGGGCTAATATAGAGAGTTTATGTCATAAAATGATTTTGAGGGAGAACATGTCCAAACCCGGTAAAGGCGACTCAATCGAAACCCTCATCGGCAGGGGAAAACAAAAAGGCTATCTTACCTTCGACGAGGTTCTCGAATCCTTGCCGGAAAACATGGAAGCCGTGGGGTTGCCCCAACAGATCGAGAACATCCAGTCGGCCCTGTCGGCCAGCGGTATCGACCTGATCGACGCCGCCAAAGAGCAGTCTCACCTGGCGTCAAAGAAAATCGGAGCCGGCAGGAAGGACTCGGGCGGCGATGACGACGACGCCATGGTCTCCTCAGAGGATCCCGTCCGGATGTATCTTAAGGAGATGGGGTCCATTTCTCTTCTTACCCGGGAAGGGGAAGTGGTTATCGCCAAGGAGATCGAGAACGGCCAGAACAGGGTTATCAGTGCCGTCATCAATTCGCCTGTGACGGTAAATGAGATCGTTGCCTTGGCCGATCGCCTGAAAAAAGAGGAGATCGCGCTGCAGGATTTTGTGGATTGGGTGGAGCCGGTGGAGGAGGTCTCTCAGGCCAAGATCAAAAAGGAGGCCCAGAATGTGCTTAAGCTGGTTCGGCAGCTGGAAGTCGCCGGTGGCAAACTGCAGAGCGTTCTGGCTAAGCTGAGGCTGAAAAAAACCACGGCCAAGGAGCGGGCCAAGCTGGAGAAGGAAGAGGAAAAACTGCGAGGGCAGGTGACTGATCTGATTCGCTCCATCAAGCTGGAGCCGAAGCTGATGGAAGCGATTATTGATCATATTCGTGGCTTTGGCCGACGTTGCCATGAAGCGCAGACCATCATTCGCAGAGCGGAGGAGAAGCTGGGCCTGCGCGAGCCTAGGGTGGTGGAAGTTGTACGCAAGGGGAAAAGAAAGCCTCTTTCCGGCGAGAGAAAGGCTGAGCAGGAGAGCAAAATTAAAAACGCCCGAAAGGAAATCCGCCAAGTGGAAAACGAGTCCCAGGTGAGCCAGGAGGAACTGGAGGTCACGCTGCGGGCGATTGACGAGGGATTTGCCAGGGAGCGGAAGGCCAAAAGGGAACTGGCCGAGGCCAACTTGCGGCTGGTGGTTTCTATTGCCAAAAAATACACTAATCGGGGCCTGCAGTTTCTGGATCTTATCCAGGAGGGGAACATCGGCCTGATGAAGGCGGTGGACAAGTTCGAGTACAAACGAGGATACAAATTCTCCACCTACGCCACATGGTGGATCCGTCAGGCCATCACCCGCGCCATAGCGGATCAGGCGCGCACGATCAGGATCCCTGTCCATATGATAGAGACCATCAACAAGCTGATCCGCACCAGCCGCCAGCTGATGCAGCAGATGGGCCGCGAACCCACCCCGGAGGAGATCGCCGTGAAGATGGAGATGCCGGTGGACAAGGTGCGAAAGGTGCTGAAGATCGCCAAGGAGCCGATCAGCCTGGAGACTCCGATCGGAGAAGAGGAAGACAGCCATCTGGGCGATTTTATCGAGGACAAGAAGGTGATGAGCCCTGTGGAGTCGGTGGTGCGCTCTGGCCTGAGGGAGAAAACAGCTACTGTGCTGGCCACCCTGGCCGCCAGGGAGGAGCGCGTTGTGCGAAAGCGGTTTGGCATCGGGATGGACTCTGAGCACACATTAGAGGAAGTAGGCCAGGATTTTGAGGTGACCCGCGAAAGGATACGTCAGATAGAAGCAAAAGCGTTACGCAAGCTTCGCCACCCCAGCCGCAGCAAGAAACTGCGCTCTTTTGCGGAGTAGCCGAGGCCTGGCGAACAAATAATATGCGGGCCCATAGCTCAATTGGTTAGAGCTTCCGGCTCATAACCGGGAGGTTCTAGGTTCGATTCCTAGTGGGCCCACCATTTTTCTTTCCCGCGCTAAGTAAAGCCTTCAACCGGTCATCGGTTTTCTGCATAGAAGCAGAAGCGATGTCTGCGCCAGATCCTTCAGCCCGTCCGGTTTCATCAGGAATTTGTCCGCGCCCATTCCCAACACCTTTTCCTTGGTTTGGATGGAGTTGTCGGAGGAGAATATTATGATGGGCATTTCGGTTGCTTTTTTGCTTAGTCTCATGGAGGTGAGTAAAGAATAACCGTCCATGGCGGGCATTGAGAGGTCCAGAACCACAAGATGCGGCGAGTGGTCCACAATCATTTTCAGCGCCTCCAGGCCGTTTTTCGATTCCAGTACCACCCCGTCCAACTCCATGAGGTATTCTTTTGTCAATGCCATATAGTCCGGATCGTCCTCCACCACCAATATTCGGGGGCATATATCCGGCATGCCAATGGTCAGGGCGGTTCCCCCGTCTGGGGTTGCCTCGGCGGTAATGCGCCCACCATGGCGGGCCACGACCCTTGCCGCGCGGAGCAGGGATGGATATTCATGAGCGCCAGTAGCGGCCTCGTCATCGCCGTTGCCGAAAAGAGAGCTCAGCTTCTCTGTCTCCTCGGCAAAACCGTATTCGATGGTCAGGCTGGCGGGAGCGGAGCTGTGATTGCTTATTCGCACAGAACTCCCAGCCGGGGCGCGCCGGGCTGCGTGGAGGAGCAGCGATGTGACGGCTTCTGTGAATAAACCTCGATCAGCGTATGTCCGCAGGCGTTCTGGTATATCGTTGACAAAGGTTATGTCGTGGAGCTGGCCGCCGGAACGGACGGAGGCCAGGGCAACTTCCGCTGTCTCTCTGGCAAGAAAAAAACAAGGGTATAACTTCATACGCCAAGACTACAAAAAATACTAAAGGTGAAAATGTAATGATAATATACACGTAAACTTGGTCGGACGCAAGTGGGCAAACCTGGCGGCGCCGTTGACACGAAAAGATAGTATCATTGATTTGTGTGATAAACGAAAGGATGTGAATATGGATGAAAACGGTGGGCAGCCTATTTCCGCCCCCCAGGCTAAAAGGCGTTGGGTGGCGATACTGGTCCTTCTGGCGGCCATAATCTACGGGATCATGCCGATAGACGCGATCCCGGATGTGATACCGATACTGGGGTTGGGGGACGATGCCCTGGTCATACTGGGTTCTTTGATCTATTTCTACAAAAACTTTATAAAGACCCAGCCCCCCGGTCCGGCCCAGGGAGATTAGCGGTCGGTCAGAAACGATAAAGCCTGTGAATTATTATCCTGTCTGATCGATCCGGTAAGTGATCGTGAAAAAGTAAATGAGGTCGACGACGCGAAAAGGTTTGGTTTATTATTCATCCTTTTGTACAATTGACGTGTCCGGGTTGTTTGCCGGATCAAGGAACTGCAAAAAAAAACTGAGCCAATATACCTCCGGCTCCTCATCCGGGGGTATGCGATAAGAGGAGTACATGGCTAATCTACCTATAGTCAACGAACTTGGTTTCTACGAGATCAGAATGGAATCGGTCGGCGGGTTCGGGGCGAACCTGGCCGGAAAGATTCTGGGCGAGGCCGGCGTGCTTGGGATGGGCTTTAACGGGTCCAACTTCTCCAGCTACGGCTCGGAGAAAAAAGGAAGTCCGGTGAAAGCGTTCGTCAGGTTCTGCGCGCCGGATGTCGTAGTCCGGGAAAACAGTCCGGTTACAGAGCCGCACATGCTGGTTATCTTTCTGGAGACGATGCTCGGCTCTCCTGGGATGCTCTCTGGTGTGGGGAAGGACACTGTGG
>JAOUNV010000361.1 GCA_029880775.1 Nitrospinota bacterium
GGCCCGTGACGCAATGAAACTGCAAACCGGCACAGTGGTCACCCTCAACGCGATGAAAATAGCCGTGGAGGAGAAGACCCGGGTGAACACCGCCCTTCTGGGGGCGGTGGCCGCCACCTCCGGGTTCATAGACCCAGAGGCGATCAAGGATTACATTAGAAAGAACCTGGGGAAGAAGTACGCTTTCCTGATAGAGCCGAATTTGAAGACCTTCGATAGAGGGGCCAAGGAGTTCAGCTCCAAGTTCTTCGAGGATGATGGCAAATATCCGGCCCAGCCTTTCCGCGTGGATGGGCAAAAGACCGGCTACATGAATCAGGTGATTGGCGGCTCCATTCACACGCCGGGTAATTCCATTCATAAGGATCTGACGGTGTCTCGTTCCGGATACATCCCCGTGCTGTTGCTGGGCAAGTGCACCTCCTGCGGAGAGTGCGACATCACTTGCCCTGACTATTGCTTCATCTGGGATAAAGAGACGGACAAGAAGGGGAAGCAGGTTCAGAAGCTTTTAAGTATCGAATACAAGCATTGCAAGGGTTGCCTGCGGTGCGTGGATATATGCAAGTTCGACGCCTTGGTCTCCAAGGTGGAATATGAAGTAGACAAGAAAATAATCGAGGACGGATACACCGATTAATCCGCCGGGCCGGATTGATTGCGCTGGGATCTATACGTATGGAAAGGATTTCTGAATGAGTTCCGATACCAAGACAGAAGAAAAGGGAAAACAGGCAGGCAAGGATGGCCAGTTGGTGGACTTTCGGTCCGGCAACGAGATGGCTTCGCTGGCCGCTTCCCATGTGAACTTCCATCTGATGGGATATTACCCGATAACACCCTCCACGGAAGTGGCGGAGTATCTGGACGAGATGGGCGCCAACGGCGAGCATGGTGTGCGCATGATTCCCGGCGATGGGGAACACGGCGCCGCCGGCACATGCTACGGCGCCACCACCGCTGGCGGCAGGGTATTTAACGCCACCAGCGCCAATGGGCTGTTGTACTCTCTGGAGCAGTATCCGGTCCAATCCGGCACCAGATACCCGATGGTGCTAAACCTGGTATGCCGCTCTGTGTCCGGCCCGCTGGATATTCGGGGTGATCATTCCGACTTGATCGCCGCCATGGATGTCGGCTGGATAGTGCTGTGCGCCAAAGATCCGCAGACTGTATACGACCTTGTAATCGCCGCTGTGAAGATCGGCGAGCATGAGGACGTTCGCCTGCCGGTGATCGTGGCGGATGACGGGTTCTTCACCTCCCACCAGAAGCGGCGCGTGGAGTACTTCGAGGATCGCAAACCAATCCAGGATTTCATCGGCCCATTCAAGGTGATGAACAGCTCGGTGGACCCGGCAAACCCGATCACCATCGGGCCATACATGAATGACCCGGACCAGATCAACAATAAAAAGCAGCTTTCCATGGCCATGGGCGCCGCCGAGAGCGTGATCCCGAAGGTTTTGGAGGAATGGGGAAAAATCTCTGGCCGCCAATATCGCCCGCTGGAAACCTACAAGATGGATGACGCGGAGACAGCCATATTCATCGTAAACTCCGCCGCCGATACCACCATGGACGCGGTGGACAAAATGCGAGCCGAGGGCAAAAAAGTTGGGATGATGTATCCCACAATGATCCGCCCCTTCCCGGCGGAGCATATCCGCCAGGCGTGTAAAAACATTAAGGCGCTGGTGGTGGCGGACCGGGCCGATTCATACGGCGCCCACGGCGGCCGCATGAGCCACGAGATAAAAGCCGCCCTTAAGGACGATCCGGATAACAAGACCTTGGTTATCTCCCGGATCTATGGACTGGGGGGCAAGGACTATTATTTCCAGGATGCGGTGGACCTGTTCGGTCTGGCTTCCGACGCGGTGAAAAAAGGGAAGGTGGAGATCCCATACGACTATATCGGGACATCTCCTGGGGACCCATCATATGTCCCGCCCAAGGGAAAGCCTGCGTTGACAAAAGAGGAGCAATCCCCAGGCATCATAAAGGTGGCGAAAAACGAGACGACCGGCAAGCTGGAAGTGAAAGGTGTCAAGCAGCGGGACCTTACCGCCATGCCGCAGAGAATCACCGCAGGCCATGGCGCCTGCCCAGGATGCGGCATATTCCCCAGCATTGGCACTTTCCTGAAAGGTATAGAAGGACATGTGGTGATGCTGTGGCACACCGGTTGCGGAATGGTGGTCACCACCGGCTATCCCAACACCTCCTTTGCTGTCACCTATATCCACAACCTGTTCCAGAACGGCGCCGCCACCCTCTCCGGCGTGGTGGAGATGTACAAGGAGCGCCAAAGGCGCGGGGAAATCGCCCAGGACCAGGAGATAACGTTTGTTATGGTCACCGGAGATGGAGGGCTGGACATCGGCCTGGGGCCGGCGCTGGGCTCCGCGTTTCGCAACCATAACATGATACTTTTAGAATATGACAACCAGGGATATATGAACACCGGCCACCAGCTCTCCTTTACCACGCCGATGGGACACGCCACCAGCACCTCCAACATTGGCTCTGTGGGTCGCGGCAAGACATTCCACCATAAGGACTCGGCCCAGCTTTTCGCTGCGACCCACATGCCTTATGTGTTCACCGGATCAGAAACCGATTATAAGGACCTGATCCGCAAAGCGGCCAAGGCCCAGTGGTATGCCAGGAATGAGGGGATGGTGTTCGGGAAGCTGTTTTCCGACTGTCCTTTGAACTGGCGCCACCCGGACAATAACGGCCAGGAAGTGGTCCAGGCGGGTATCGACTGCAATTTCTTCCCTCTGTACGAGGTTGAGCATGGTGTCACTACGCTCAACTATGACCCGGAAGCGAAAGGGAAAAAGGTCCCTGTCACGGAATGGCTGAAAACCATGGGCAAGACCAAACATATGCTAAAGCCGGAGTATGAGCCGATCGTGGCCCAGTTCCAGGAGGAAGTGGATCGTCGTTTTGCCAGGATCAAGGCTATGAGCGAGAACCCTCTGCTATAACAAAATGGACAGATGAACATGACGGTAAAGCTCTCTTTGGACAAATCCGCCCGCAGCCGATGCGTGGGCGGGTTTTTTTTGAGGTT
>JAOUNV010000073.1 GCA_029880775.1 Nitrospinota bacterium
CTCTTCGATCATAGAGAGGATGTCAATGGCCTGTTTGGCCTGGCTCAGGTTCACAGAAGTCTTGCCGCTGACCGGATCCTGGAACCCGCCCAGGCTGTACACAGCGTTGGACGCCAGCGACAGAACAAAAGTGGAAAAATCGATGGGGGGCGCCTTTAGCTCCTCCTCCTCGTTTGTTGAAGACGGGCTTTCAGTGGCTGATTGGGCTTCTGAAGCCGGCTGGTCTTTGGTGGCCGACAGGTCCTCATCAGCCGGTTTATTTTCTGTCGCAGGCTTGCTCTCCGGGGCATCCTCCCGCTCTTCGTCGCGGTGGCGCTTGTCTACAAAAGAGAAGGTTCCATCCTCATCTTCATTGCTGGCGGAGGGCATTACTCTTCTTCCGTTTCCACAGTTTCCATAGAGGCGAAAAGATCGTCGCTGGTGGTAATCTCTTCCTCGCGGGTCTCGATCTTTCCCTCGGCGATCTCTTTTAGAGCAATATCAATCGCGGAAAGGTCTTCATACTCCACCAGAGGGTCCGCCCCTTCCTGGAGCTGCCGCACCCTTTGGGTGACGGTATTGGTGAGTAAGAATGACTCTCTAATCTTCTTGTTAGCTTCGGAATAAAGCTGCATATCGAACATCTGTTTCAACTCCTGATTTTAACTTTTAAACGCGGGGTTTTCCCCTGCCTGGGTTTTTTCGCTCTCTTCCTGGCAATGCACGCACAGGATGGAATAAGGCTGAGCGGACAATCTCTTTTTAGCTATTTTCCCTTCACACTCGGCGCAAGTGCCGTACTCGCCATGGTCAATTCTCTTGATCGCCTCTTCGATAAGCCTCAGCTCGTCCTTGCCCCGGCTTTTGAAAAGATAAGCCATCTCCTGCTCGTAAGCCGATTCAGCTATGTCAACCTCGTCTCCATGGCGGCCTTCCAGGTCTCTTTTAATTTCTCGATCAATATTCTCATCAGTCTTGAGCAACAAAGCCCGTTTTTTTAGCAAGAGTTTCCTAAAGTCCTCAAATTCTTGGGATTTCATAATCTCACTCCTTCCTTAGTCTGCATCCGCGCAGCTTCGCTTAACGCCGGTAAGCCATCTAGAGTTACAGGCCTATACAAGTTTTGTTGTCCCGACGGTCTTTAAAGTCTTGATATCATAGTTAAATATAGACCTTTGGGCAAGAAAATAACATAAGACACTCGCAGATTCGGAAAAATACTGTACCCGCGCTTATGTGGCACAGCCCTGGGAATGAACGAAAAGACCATTATATTTCAGGATCTTATGTTCTATAAAGCCTTCAGTCTCCTGGGTGGAGAAGCGTACGAGTGCTTCTCCGCAGGGTACTCTCCACCGCGCACTTCTTTGGTGTACTCGCGGAACGCATCGTGGGCCACTTTGGCTATATCGGCATATTCCTTTACAAATTTTGGCGTATGCCCCTCCGAAAGGCCCAGCATGTCGTTGGCCACCAGCACCTGCCCATCGCAATAAGGCCCCGCGCCGATTCCAATGACCGGAATCTGGACCTTGGAGGCTATTTCCGCCCCCAGATTCATGGGGACACATTCTAACACCATTGAAAAAGCGCCGGTGTCCTCCAGCCTGCGGGCGTCATCGATCAGCTTCCGTTCCGCCTCCACCCCCTGCCCCTGCACCTTGAAACCGCCCAGCGTATTCACCGACTGCGGGGTGAGCCCAAGATGCCCCATGACTGGAATACCGGCCGCGATGAGCTCTCGAATGGAATCGCTGAGCGACTCTACTCCCTCGAGCTTCACAGCCTCCGCTCCCTCGGCCACCAGCCTGCCGGCGTTTTCCAGTGTCTGGCGCGCTCCCAGCCTAAACGACATAAAAGGCATGTCCGCCACAACCAACGCTCGCGCTGTTCCCTTTCGCACGGCCCTGGTATGGTAGGCCATATGGTCCATTGTCACTTTCAGGGTGTTCTCTTCACCCTGGAACGTCATTCCCAGAGAGTCGCCCACCAGCACGATATCTACCCCCGCCCGGTCCGCCAGCGAGGCCATGGCGAAGTCATATAAAGCAAGCGCGGCGATTTTCTTCCCCTCGGCTTTCATCTGTTTGATCGTTATGACTGTAGTCTTGTCTTTCATTGTCTTTTCCGGATAAGAATTTTAATGCGGATGCCGGGCAAGTGGGGGGGGAGGGCAAGGCGCGCAACCCGAGCCGAATATGGCTTTCTCTCCACCCGTCCCGGTCCGCGCTAATAAACGGATCCAAGCGGATACGGGGAAATTATATCTGATTCTTAAAGGATTTTAAAGAGGTTCGCCCACACTTTGTCCATATGAGACTTTATGCCGCAAATAACCATCTCCTTGCTTTTCATCGCAGGGCGCCTTAGAATACTCTTCTTTTTCTACTTTTTGGAGGTCGCAATACATGGCTGTGCGTATAGCCGCTGGTATCACCGTTCTCGCCCTGATAGGCGGTTCGATATTTTTCATCAAGATGTCCCAGTCCTCTGGGCCAGAGAAAACAGCCACTCATCAGCAGCAACCGGGGGACACCGGCTCCAAGCTGAGCTTTGACCTGGAAGACACCGTTCCTAAAATAGATTTTGATTCCATTCCAGATGTCATCGCCGAAATTGACGGCAAGCCACTCCCGAAGGACGAATATGTCAAAGAGCTAAAGTTTTTCCAGGAGATGGTGAAGAAAAGCAACCAACCCATCGGCCAGGATTACACTGACCAGATCAAGAGCCAGATATTGACCAAGCTCGTGGATGGGCGCATGTTCCTCGCCCAGGCGGACAAGGTCGGGATCAAGGTGGATCCCGCCGATGTGAAAAGCAGCCTGGAAAAGATGAAAACCGGATTCGGCGACGAAGCCAAGTTCAAGGATTTCATGGACTCCAGAGGTTTCACCGATGAGTCGTTATTCCAGGAGATGGAAAAGGGAATGCGCATCAGAGCCCTTCTGGACCAGGAAGTCGCCAAAAAAATCGAGATCGCCGAGGCCGACGCCAGGCAGTTTTACGACAGCAACTCGGAAAAATTCGAGGCTAAGGAAAGGGTTCACGCCGCCCACATACTGGTCATGTCCAACGATTCAACCGACAATGAAGAGGATAAAAAGGCCAAGGCTGAAGGGATCCTGGCCAAGCTGAAGGCGGGCGCGGATTTCGCTGAAACGGCCAAGAACGAAAGCGACGACAAGGGCTCCGGCGCCAATGGTGGCGACCTGGGATTCTTCGCCCAGAAAGACATGGTCCCCGAATTCGGAGAAAAGGCCTTTTCTATGAAACCAGGAGAGCTGTCCGGCCTGGTGAAAACCCAGTTCGGATATCACATCATTAAGGTTTTCGGCAAGAAGCCGGCCGGCAAGATCCCCTTTGCGGAAGTCCGGGACAATATCATGCAAAGGCTGAAAATGACCAAATCCAACACTGCGGTGATGGACTACATCGACAAGCTATACATAGACATGTCTGTCAAAGTTATCGACAAGGATAACAAGATGGGCCCCATCACCTTGAAGAAGAACGCCTCAGCCGGAGCCGGACACCCACCCATGTAAGGGCCACGGCCCTAAGCCCCACGGCCCTGGGGCCACAGCCCACGATTTTCAGGCGTAATTCCGCCCGAGTTTTTGACGGCCAGCTTTTGTCCGCGGTTGGCATAGCAATAGGCGCATCCTGCGGGGCAGGTGTCATAGGCGCCTATGTCCACGCTGGCATGGCACCCGCACAGCCGCCGGGTGGGCCTCTTTGGAATTTCCAACAGGTCCACCCCAGCTACGGCGGCCATTCTTTCCCGGTCCACGCAGCAAGACGCGGGAATGTCGCCGCGAATATTCTCCGTCTCGCAGCAAGCCGAAAGCCTTATCCCCCTCCGGGCGGCGATGGCCCCCATGGATGAAATCAGGGTTGGCAGCTCTCCCGGCTCCGGCGATATAATCGGCGAACAGTTCTCCTCCATCAGCCGCGGCAACCGCTTGGAGAACTTGGCGTAGAAATCAATAAACGAGGTGACGCATTCGTCGGTGGCGCCCTCCATCATGTCTGCCAACCTGGTAAAATTTTTCAGATGCCATTCGGCGTCCATCCCCTGGGCCAACATGACAGGATCATAGCGCCACACCACGGCCCTGGGGCCATGCCGCAGAGCCAGGGCGTGGGCCGTTCGCGCCGATATCTCAATCGGCGGGGAGCCGGGATCCACCCACCTGGGATACCCTATGATGGTGAGCTGGAAATAAAAGCGGTACCCCATATCCGATAGTCTGGCGCAGTCATCGAGCATGGGGCGGTAATCGCGGGACCAGAAGACGATTCCATCCACATCCTCCAGCCGAAGAGAGACTTCCCGTGTTTGCCCATTGAATGGATTTTTCACCATGGCTTGGCCCCGGGCTATCTTGTCCATGAACCATTGGGAATGGAAGGCGGGGATATCTGTCCTGCGGGAAGCGGAAATTATGGCCATGGCGCAATGGGAGCCATTGGCTCCATCAGCTCCTCTTGGCGTCGGCCAGCGCCTCGCGGGCCCATTTCAGGGCGGCCTTTGCGGCCTCACCATCCCCCACTCCGCCGGCCATCCGCGCCAGCTCCTCTATCTTCTCCTGCTCGGTCAGGATGCTGGCTTCCACATGTGTTTTTCCATCCACCACTTTTTTGCCGACCCGCATGTGCAGGTCCGCATGACGCGCCACCTGGGGCAGATGGGTGACGCAGAACACCTGGCAGCCCCGGGAAAGCTCCTTTAACTTTTTCCCTAAGGTGTCCGCCGTGGCCCCGCCCATCCCGGAGTCTATCTCGTCGAACACCATCACTGCGGCAGGCTGGTCGCCGGGAAGCACTGTTTTGATGGCCAGCATCAGCCGACTGATCTCCCCGCCGGATGCGATGCGGGCAAGGGGCTTTTGCGGCTCGCCAGGATTCGCGCTGAATATGAACTCCATGGCTCGTATCCCTTCCGGCTCCAGCTTGGGCGCTCCCGCGTCGGTGTCCGGGGCGCTGGCGCCTTTGACACTGGCGTCTTTGGCGCTGGCGTCTTTGACACTGGTGTCTTTTGCCGCTGGGGGAGCGAAATCGGCGTCCAACATCGCCTTTTCCATATTCAGGCTTTTAAGCTGGCCCACTGCCGCCGAGGTGAAAGAGGGCGCCCCGGCTCCGCGTTCGGCGTCCAGCCTCCTTCCCAGCACCAGGGCCTCCTTGTAGAGCTTGTGGGTGTCCTCCCGCAGCTTTTCTATATTGTCACGCATAAACACCAGCTCGTCGAGTTCGGCTTCCGCCGCCTGCCCGAACCGGAGGATATCCTCCACACCGCCGCCATACTTTCGTTTGAGCTCCCGGATCAGGTTCAGCCGGTCATCCACACTCGCAAGCCTGGCCGGATCCATATCCACTCTCTCCAGGTATCCGCGGATTGTCCCGGCCGCCTCATCGATCTGAAACAGAGCTCCTTCCAGGGCGGACTTGGCAGGCGCCAGATCTCCGTCTATGGCGGACATTTTCTCCAGGACTACCATAGCCTTGCCCAGGCCAGAGGTGGACGAACCCTCCGGCTCCTCCACCATCGCCAGCGCCTGCGAAAGACCTTCCACCAGCTTCTCCACATTGGACAGCTTGCGCTTCTCCGCCGCCAGAGCCTCCTCTTCCCCAGGCTTTAGCTCCGCTTCTTTAATTTCGGCCACCTGGTGGCGCAGGATATCGATGCGGCGTTCCCGCTCCCGCTGTCCGCTTTTGGCCGTATCCAGCTTTGCCTGGGCCTCCAGCCATGCGGAGCGCGCCGACTGGTACTGCGCCTTCAAAGGCAAAAGCCCCAGGAATTTGTCCAGGATCATCATGTGGATGGAAGGATCGAGCAGTGTCTGGCTGTCGTGCTGCCCCAGGATGTCCACCAGCATGGCGCCTGCGGCCTTCACCTGGGCCACCGTGGCGGTGCAGCCATTGATGAACGCGCGGTTTTTTCCTTCCCGGCTCAGCACGCGGCGCAAAAGCAAACCCTCGGCGACATCGAACCCGTTCACCTCCAGCCAGGCTGGCAACCCCGGCGCCCCTCGGGTATCGAACATGGCCTCCACCACCGCCTTCTCTCTTGAGGCGCGGATCATATCCTCGCTGCTCCTGCCGCCCAGCGCCAGCTCCAGCGCCCCGATGATGATAGATTTTCCGGCGCCGGTCTCCCCGGTGAAGGCGCAAAATCCAGGGGCGAACTCCAGCCGCACCTCGTCGATGATGGCGAAATCGCTTACGTAAAGTTCCTTTAGCATAGCTTTATATTTTTACTCTCGGCGTCTGCAGGTCCCGGCGCCCTGTCACTCCCCCCATCGCAGCTTGCCGCGAAGCAGGCTGTAATAGTTCGTATATGGCGATTGTATAATCCTGGTGATATCCTCCGAGCGGCGGATAGTGATCCTGGATCTTGTGTCCAGCCCGAACACCACCTGCCCATCCAGGGTGGCCTGAGCCGCGTTTCCTTTGGCCCTGGGTGTCAGGGAGAGGCGGATGGTTACGTTATCCGGAATGACGATGGGCCGAATCGACAAAGTCTGCGGACAAATAGGAGTGATGATAATAGCGTTTAACGACGGGTAAACGATCGGGCCGTTGGCGGAGAGGTTGTAGGCCGTGGAGCCTGTGGGGGTGGAGATGATCAACCCATCGGAGGTGTAGTGGTTAAGCAGCTCGCCATCGACCTCCACCCGCACGGTGACCAGCTGGCTGGTGCTCCCCCGGTGAATCAGCACGTCGTTTAACGCGGTATACGAAACCCCCTTCTTGCCATCGAAGGATATCTCCGCCGCCAGCATTATCCGGTCCTCGTATGTGAAATCGCCTTCCAGAATCTTTTCCAGCGCGGGAAACATATCATCCAGGGTGAACTCTGTCAAAAAACCAAGGCTCCCCAGGTTCACCCCCAGCACCGGGGCCTTGCGCCCCTCCAACAGGCGGGAGAGGCCGATCAGCGTCCCATCCCCGCCCAGCACCACCACCAGGTCCGCCTCCTGGGCCACGGCGGACTTTTCCATACCCCCATCCAGGCCGGCTGCTTCGGCGGTGTCCTGGTCCAGCAGGGGGGCGATTTTTCTCTCCCGCAGCCAACCGACCAGCCGGGCCACCGCTTCCCCGGCCATGGGGCTTTGTGTGTTCGCAACGATTCCTATTTTTTCCATAAGCGCCTTCTTTGCAGGGCAGGCTTCCGGAGCCTGTCCTTGCGGGGAATTGACAAGGCAACCGGTTTGCCGCATAGTACTCAAGATCGAATCCCTATTATACAAAACATAAGTTCCCGACGTTCAATATGTTTATATCTTATTTTTCAAAAAGGGCCATTGGGGCCGCAGCCAGGTTGCCGCTTGTATTGGCTTTTCTGCTGCTGACCGGGATCTCCGGCTGTGTGCAGACGCGCGTGGAGATGGTCACCGACGACTCGCGGCTTCTGGAGAGAGCCAACAATTTTTACGCTCGCCAAAGATTCAACCAGGCGACCGAATCGTACCGCAAGGTGATGGATGAATACCCCGACTCCAAGTACAGAAAGGTGGCCGTCATTGGGCTGGCCGACTCTTTGTACAAGGAGGGCCAGTTC